>NZ_JBAFWH010000015.1:0-71241 GCF_043195015.1 Xanthobacter sediminis
CATCAGCACCGAATAGCGGCCGGCGAGAGAGAGGTAGGTGGTCAGCGCCGCGCCCTTGTTGCCGCGCTCTTCCTTCACCACCTGCACCAGCATCACCTGGCGACGGCGGATGACCTCCTGGATCTTGTAGGTGCGGGCGCGCCGCTGGGGCGCGCGCTCGGGCACCTCCTCAAGCGCGTCCTCGTCGGACCCGAGGTGCTCGATTTCCTCTTCTTCGTCGATCTGGTCGACGTCGCCGTCGTCCTCATCTTCCTCGTCGTCATCCTTGTCGTCGTCGGAGCGACGGGCCTCGACGGGGGCGTCCTCGTCCTCCGGCAGGATGGGGGCGGGCTGCACCTCGCCCTCCTCCGCCTCGTGGCGGCGCTCGGCCTCGTCGGCGTGCGCCTGCTCGGCGGGAGCCGGCAGTGACGTGCCGAGGGCGGATTCGGCGACGGCCTCCTCGCGCTCCTCTTCCTGCTCCGCAGCCTCCGCGTTGGCGAGCAGGGACGTCACGGTATCCACATGCCGGGGCGCTTCCGCCTCGGGGCCGGATTCCGTGGAAGATTCGGCAAGAGCCTCAGCAGGCGCAGCGGCGGGCGAGCCCTCGGCGGCCTCCACTTCGTCGGTGCTTCCGGCGGCGGCAGCGGAGGCATCCGAGGACACAGCCTCATCGGCCGGCACGGCGGCGACCACAGGCGCATCTGCCGCAGCTTCGCCTTCCGGTGCCAGCACCGCGGCGGCATCCGCCTCCTCGGCCGGCGCGGCATCCTCGCTCACGCTGGCGTCGGCGCGGGAGCGCTTGGAGCGGCCGCGCTCGCGGCGCTTCTCGCGCAGGTCCGCCTCATCCTCGGCGAGGCGGGCGGCGCGCTCCTCCTCCTCGATCAGCGCGAGGCGATCAGCCACCGGGATCTGGTAGTAATCGGGGTGGATCTCGCTGAAGGCCAGGAAGCCGTGGCGGTTGCCGCCATACTCCACAAACGCCGCCTGGAGGGAGGGCTCCACGCGCGTGACCTTCGCCAGATAGATGTTGCCCCGCAACTGCTTGCGGGAGGCGGACTCATAGTCGAACTCTTCGACCCGGTTCCCGCGCACGACCACGACCCGGGTCTCCTCCGGGTGGGTCGCATCGATGAGCATCTTGTTGGCCATGGAATTCTCTCTTCACGGCGCCGGAGCCAAAGCCCCGCCGCAGGCGTCGTGGGGTGTCGCAGGACCCCGCAGGAACGCCGCTGGAACGCCGGATGTGATGACGAAAAGAGGCAGAGGCTCGGTCGCGCCGGGGCGTGTCATTCACACCCGCGGCGTCGGGGCACACTCTGGCGCGGCGAACGCGCCGGTCGTGCGGATAAAGGTCCATGCCCTCGGCTACCCGGTCCTCGATGAAAGGTCCAACCGGCCCCGGCGCCTAGGCTCCGGTCCGGCTACGGCACACGCCCGCCCGATTCCCCAGATCGTTCCTCGAAGGCATCTTTCGGGAGGGCTGCCGGAACCACCGCGCCATATGCCGCCGAAATCCCTCCCCGGCGCTCCGCGCCCGGGGAGAACGACCTGCGACGAACGGCACCGCGCCGAAGATGAAGCGCGCGCCGCAAGGACCACGCAGACTTCCAAACCGGCGGAGCACCCGCGGCAGCCGCGGCAGCCGGAGGCCGAAGGGCCTGGTCCGGAACGCGAACTGTGTACCGGCCTTTTGTAGACGCCCTGATCGATGCTTGGCAAGGTTTATGCGTGTGCAGGCATTCGGCCTTCGCACCGCGCCCCCGCGCGGCGGCTTGCCGACACACCATTTTCATACCGTCGTGAATGCGACGTCGCAGCCGTCCACCGGGCGCGGGCGAGGTGTCAACCGAAGGTTAACGGACCTGCCCCTATCCCTGAACGGACTGCGGAGCGGCGCCCCCTGAAAAGGCGGGCATCGCCCGGTCGCCGGCACGACGGGATGCGCATGGTCCAAGCCTTTTGGCACATCACAGCTTTTCGACCTGCCGCGCCGGGCGCCGGCGGCCGATCGATTCGTCGTCTGCTGCTGCCCCTGCTCCTTGCCGGGGCGGTTCTGGGCCCGCCCGCCCGCGCCGCCGGGCCGGACGCCGTGACATCCGACGCAGGGATGGACGCCACCGGGAGCATCGGCCGGCCGGCCGAGGCGCCACGCCCCCCGGTGCTTGCGCGCGACGCCCGCATCGCCGGGGACGAGGGACGCACCCGCCTCGTGCTCGATCTCGACCGGCCAGTGGAAATCCGCACCTTCACCCTCGCCGACCCGTACCGGGTGGTGGTGGACCTGGACGACGTGGTGTTCGCCATGGCGCCGGCCCCCGAGCAGCTCCAGCGCGGCATCGTCACCGCCTGCCGTTACGGAGTGCTGGCCCCCGGCAAAGCGCGCATGGTGCTGGATGCCGGCGGCCCGGTGGCCATCGAAAAGGCATTCATCCTCGATGCCGCGGACGACCAGCCCGCGCGGCTGGTGGTGGACCTCGTGCCCACCGATGCCGCCACCTTCGCCCGTACCCTCGCCAGCGCCGCCCGCACCCCGGCCGCTGCGCCCGCGCCGGTGGCCGCGCCCGCCGCCGGAGACACCCGGCCGGTGATCGTCATCGACCCCGGCCACGGCGGCATCGATTCCGGCACCACCGGCTACAGCGCCTATGCCGAGAAGAACATCGTGCTCGAAACCGGCCGTGCCCTGCGCGACAAGCTGGAGAAGACCGGGACCTACCGGGTGGTGATGACCCGCGACGCGGATGTCTTCATCCCCCTCGGCGAGCGGGTGCGCATCGCCCGCGCCCACCAGGCCTCCCTCTTCATCTCCCTGCACGCCGATGCCCTCGCGCGCAACGACGGGAAAGCCCGCGGCGCCAGCGTCTACACCCTCTCGGAGACCGCGAGCGACGCCGACGCCGCCCGCCTCGCCGAGCAGGAGAACAAGGCCGACCTCATCGCCGGCGTGAACCTGAGCGACGAATCCGACGCGGTGGCGGGGATCCTCGTGGATCTCGCCCAGCGGGAAACCCGCTCCTTCTCCGCTCATTTCGCCCGCGAGCTGGTGCACAGCCTGAAGGGCGTCGCGCGCACCCACCGCGGGGCGCTGAAATCCGCCGGCTTCCGCGTGCTGCGCGCCCATGACGTGCCCTCCGTGCTGGTGGAACTCGGCTACATGTCCAGCAAGGAAGACCTGAAGCTGCTCACCTCCGACGCCTGGCGCGACCAGGTGAGCGACGCCATGGCCGCCGCCATCGGCGACTTCTTCGCCGCGACGCGCGCCGCCGGCCAGACCGCCCGCGCCGAGCCCGGCAAGGCCGCCGACTGACGGCGCACCAGACGGCGCACCTACCCGCCACGATTCGCCCCGCTATGAACCGCCGTGCGCCCACGCGCCTTGCGCGATAAGGCCGCGGCGGTTGTGTGCGGCCGCCCTTCCCCTGCCGCCGTCGCGAAGCGGCCATGTTTGCCGGCCATAGGGCACGGATGCCCGCCGCGCGGCGGCAGCCGCCGGTGCCCGGCTTCGCGCTGTTGTGATGGCCGCGCGGCGTCGGTTCGCCGTGCGCTGCGGCATCTGCCGCTTCGCAGCGGAGGATAATCGCGGTAAGGCGATGTCTCCGCGGTTCCGGCGCGGCGGACGAAACCGGGCAGCATGCCCCTGCGGCATGCGCGGCAATCATGTGGAGGGGCCCTGCGAGATGAGTCTGTTGCTGCGGTTTCTGGGCTTCCTGTTCGCGCTGTTCTCCCTCGTCCTGCTGGTGGGGGCGGCTGGCGCGACCTATCTCGTATGGAAGTATTCCAAGGACCTGCCGGACTACACGCAGCTCCAGAACTACGAGCCGCCGGTGATGACCCGCGTGCACGCGGCGGACGGATCGCTGGTGGCCGAATACGCCAAGGAGCGGCGGCTCTACACGCCCATCCAGTCGGTGCCGAAGCTGGTCATCGAGGCGTTCCTCTCCGCCGAGGACAAGAATTTCTACGAGCACGGCGGCGTCGACCCCACGGGCATCTTCCGCGCCGCGTCCTTCTTCCTGCAGAACTACGGCAAGAACGTCCGGCCCCAGGGCGCCTCCACCATCACCCAGCAGGTGGCGAAGAACTTCCTCCTCACCAACGAGGTCTCCGTCGACCGCAAGATCAAGGAGGCGCTCCTGGCGCTGCGCATCGAGCGCGCCTATTCCAAGGACCGCATCCTCGAGCTCTACCTCAACGAGATCTACCTAGGCATGGGCGCCTACGGCATCGCCGCGGCTGCACTGGTCTATTTCGACAAGTCGGTGGAAGAGCTGAACGTGCAGGAGGTGGCCTACCTCGCCGCCCTGCCGAAGGCGCCCTCCACCTACAATCCCTTCCGCGAGCGCGCCCGCGCCACCGACCGCCGCAACTGGGTGATCGACCGCATGGTGGAGAACGGCTTCGTCTCCCCCGAGGACGGCGACGCCGCCAAGAAGGCGCCGCTGGAAGTGACCCCGCGCCCCTCCGGCGCCCAGATCTTCGCCGCCGAATATTACGCGGAGGAAGTGCGCCGCCAGATCTTCGAGCGCTACGGAGAGGGCAAGCTCTATGCCGGCGGCCTCTCGGTGCGCACCCCGCTCGACCCCAAGCTGCAGGTGCTCGCCAAGAAGACGCTCTCCGACGGCCTCGTGCGGTTCGACGAGCAGCGCGGCTGGCGCAAGCCCGTCACCCATATCGACATCACCGGCGCCGACTGGGGCGTGAAGCTCGGCGAGGTGAAGGAGTTCACCGATATCCCCTGGCGCCTCGCCGTGGTGCTGGACGTGAGCAAGGATTCCGCCCGCATCGGCCTGCAGCCGCCGCGCACCAAGTCCGGCGCGCGCTCCACCGAGCGCGAGGTGGGCCTCATCACCGCCGACGGCGCCAAGTGGACCCGCCGGCCCATCTCCAGCTTCCTGAAGACCGGCGACGTGGTCTATGTGGAGCCCATCGCCGACCGCCAGGGCCAGTACCGCCTGCACCAGATTCCCGCCGTGGAAGGCGCCATGGTGGTGATGGAGCCCACCACCGGCCGCGTGCTCGCCCTCTCCGGCGGCTTCTCCTATGACGAAAGCCAGTTCAACCGCGCCACCCAGGCCATGCGGCAGCCCGGCTCCTCCTTCAAGCCCATCGTCTATTCGGCGGCGCTCGACAACGGCTACACCCCCTCCTCCATCGTGGTGGACGCCCCCTTCGAGCTGGAGCAGGCCGGCCAGGCCACGTGGCGGCCGGAGAACTATTCCGGCAAGTTCTACGGACCGCAGACCCTGCGCTTCGGCCTTGAGCAGTCGCGCAACGTGATGACCGTGCGCCTCGCCAACGACATCGGCATGCCGATCATCTCCGAATACGCCAAGCGCTTCGGCATCTACGACAACATGCCGCCCATGCTCTCCATGGCGCTCGGCGCCGGCGAGACCACGCTGATGCGCATGGTGGGCGCCTACGCCATGATCGCCAATGGCGGGCGCAAGGTGACGCCGTCCCTCATTGACCGCATCCAGGACCGCTACGGCCACACCATCTACCGCCACGACGAGCGCGAGTGCCGCGACTGCGACGCCGACCAGTGGGCGAACCAGCCGGAGCCCACCCTCATCGACCGCCGCCCCCAGGTGCTCGACCCCATGACCGCCTACCAGATCACCTCCATGATGGAGGGTGTGATCCAGCACGGCACGGGCACGGCACTGAAGGAGCTGGGCAAGCCCATCGCCGGCAAGACCGGCACCACGAACGAAGAAAAGGACGCGTGGTTCATCGGCTTCACGCCGGAGATGGTGGTGGGCGTCTATCTCGGCTACGACCGGCCCAAGCCCATGGGCAAGGGCTCCACCGGTGGCCTCATCTCCGCGCCCGTGGTGCGGGACTTCATGAAGGTGGCGCTGGCGGAGAGGCCCGCGATTCCCTTCAAGGTGCCCGCCGGCATCAAGCTGGTGCGCATCGACCGCAAGAGCGGGCAGCGGACCGGCTCGGGAGACGGCAACGCCATCCTGGAGGGCTTCAAGCCCGGCACCGCCCCGCCCGACAGCTATTACTCGGCCGACTATTCGAGCAGCTCGCCCAGCGGCGTACCCGCCGACGGCAGTTCCGGAACCGGCGGCCTCTACTGAGGCCGCCGCGGCACGGCGGAGAGGTTTTCCTCTGCGTTCTGAGATTCCGTCAACATATTGCGCCCATTCACAGAATGCGCGGCTGGCTACCGCGCACGGTAGAATAATGTCGCGACGAAGCTTTGGATAAGCTTGACGGTATCCGCGCGTCCCTCAAAATGGGGCTCCACGCCTGCGGGCCAGGACGGCGCACGCGCCGCCGGGATCGCAACGGGGAACCGCAGGGGGGCGGGACATCATGGAAGACGAGGTGGCCCAGGATCTCAACCAACTGGCTTTGAGCCGGTGCCTGGATGCCGTCGTCTTCATTGATGACAAGAACGAGGTCATCTTCTTCAACGACGCCGCCGAACGGCTCTGGAAAATGCCGCGGGCGGAGGCTCTGGGGAAGAATGTTTCGAGCCTGGTGCCCATGCAGTGGCGTGGCCAGCACGACAGCTTCATTGAGACCCAGCGCAAAACCGGCGTGGAGCGGATCGTCGGCACCACACGGGAAGTGCCTGTGGAACGGGCAGACGGCACGCATGCCTGGGGCCAGCTCGCCCTCTCGCGCGCCGACATGGACGGCAAGGTCTTCTACACCGCGTTCGTCCGCGAGATCACCGACGACGTGCGCCGCCGCGAGCAGATGCGGATACTCTCTCTGGTTGCGGAAACGACCGGACGGGCTGTCATGGTCATGAGCGGACACTGCGAAGCCGTCTACATCAACCAAGCCTTCTCGGAAATGTTCGGTTACACGCCCGCGGAGCTACTGGGAAATCGCCTTTTTCCCTGCTTTCGAACGATGATACCTCAAATGGGTTAACGGATCGTCTCATTGATCGCCTAAAACAGTTGCCGGGCTTCACGGAAGAGGTACTATTCTGGGACAGCTCAGGAAAGGGCGTGTGGGTGTCTGCGACCTTCAATCGTGTGATCGATAGCGTGACGGGCGACATCACCAACATCGTCGCCGTGCTCGCCGACATCACGCAAATCAAGCAGATAGAGGAACTGCAGCGTGACGTGCTCGCGTCCGTGGTTTCCGACGAGCCGCTCGGCAGCGTCGCCGAGCTGATCTGCCGCAAGGTGGAAGCCATCGCGCCCGGCGTCATCACCTCCATCATCGCCGTGAGCGATGAAGGCCTGCTCCAGCCGATCGCCGGGCCCAGCCTCCCGCAGAATTTCAGCGCCGCCCTGGAAGGCGTGGCCATCGGTCCCAAGGTCGGCACCTGCGGCACCGCCGCCTTCCTCGGCGAGCCTGTGCTGGTGGATGACATCGCCACCAGCCCGCTATGGGAAGATTTCCGCTGGCTGCCGCTGCCGCCGAACCTCGTCGCCTGCTGGTCGGTGCCGGTGAAGCTGCGCTCCGGCAAGGTGGCCGGCACATTCGCCTTCTATTTCGCCGACCGCCGCGGGCCCACCGCCTGGCATGAGCAGATCGTCAATGCGTGCATCCACCTGTGCGCGCTCGCTCTGGAGCGGCAGGAATCCAAGCGCCACATCGCGCGCCTCGCCTCCATGGACTCGCTCACCGGCCTGCCCAACCGCAGCGAGATCCTGCATCTCATGAGCGACGAGCTGCTGCGTGCAGACGGCCTCAAGCTGCCGCTGGCGCTCCTGTTCCTCGATTTCGACCACTTCAAGGACGTCAACGACACCCTTGGCCACACCACCGGCGACCGCCTGCTGGTGGAAATGTCCCGCCGCCTCAAGGCGCAGCTGCGCACCGGCGACATCGTGGGGCGCATCGGCGGCGACGAGTTCGTCATTCTCATCCACAATTGCCGCGGCGACGAGGCGGCGCGCATCTCCGCCCGCCTGCTCGAATATCTCGCCGCGCCGGTGAACATCGAGGGGCTCAACCTCTCCATGTCGGTGAGCATCGGCATCACCCTGTTCCCGGAGCACGGGCGCGACGCCGAGACCCTGCTGAAGCACGCCGACACCGCCATGTACGAGGCCAAACGGGAGGGGCGCGGCAAGTTTCGCTTCTTCACCGAGGACCTCAACCAGCGCGTGCAGAACCGCCTCGTGCTCTCGGTGGCCCTGCGCAAGGCCATCCAGAACAAGGCGCTCAAGCAGTATTACCAACCCCAGGTGTGCATATCCGACGGCACGCTCCATGGCGTGGAAGCCCTCAGCCGTTGGCATGATCCCGTGCACGGAGACGTACCCGCACCACGCTTCATCGCCCTTGCCGAGGAATACGGCCTTGTCGACGGCATCGACGAATGGGGCGTGGAGACCGCTTGCGCGCAGATCGCCAAATGGCGCGCGGAGGGGCTGCCGGTTCCTCACATCTCGGTGAACCTTTCTCCCCTCAGCTTCCGCAGCGGCACCATCGTGGATGTGATTTCCGGCTGCATGCGCCAGCACAATGTCGAGCCCTCGGACCTGCGGGTGGAAATCACCGAGCGCGTGATGATGGACCAGCACCCGAACTCCCTCGCCACCGCCCGCGCCATTGAGGGGCTCGGCGTGCACATCGCCATGGACGATTTCGGAACCGGCTATTCGAGCCTGTCGTCCCTGGCCCGCCTGCCCATCGCCGAGCTGAAGATCGATCGCTCTTTCATGATGAGCCTGGAGCAGGACCAGAACTCCCAGGCCCTGGCCACCGCCGTCATCCGCATCGGCCAGAGCCTCGGCATGTCGGTCGTGGCGGAGGGCGTGGAGACAGAGGCGCAGATGGCGCTGCTGCGCGACCTGAAGTGCCACGCGGCCCAGGGCTACCTGTTCGCCCGGCCGCTCTCCACCGAGGATTTCGAGGCCTGGTTCGCCGCCCGGCTCCATCAGCACATCCGCCCCGCCGCCGGCCACGCCTGATCCTGCGCGGCGGCGCCCGCGCCCGCACGCCACCGGCTCCGCTTTCCAGGGCGGGGCCCGGCGATGCTTTCCCGCCTGCGCCGTTTACACCCGCGCCCGCCGCCGCTATTTTCCGCGGCCCCACCCGGAGACCATGAAGCCATGCGCGCGGAACTCGCCGCGAAAGTCGACGAGATCAATCAATCCCTGGACCTGCTGCGGTCCCACCTGGACGTGGACCGCTCTCGCCGACGCCTGGCCGAGCTGAACGCCATGGTGGAGGACCCCACTTTGTGGGACGAGCCGGACCGGGCCCAGAAGATCATGCAGGAGCGCACGACGCTGGAGGACGGGCTCGGCGCCGTCGACCGCGTCGCCCGCGATCTCGCCGACAATATCGAACTGATCGAGCTCGGCGAGGCCGAGAGCGACGAGAGCGTCGTGACCGAGGCTGCCGCCGCCCTCGACGGGCTGAAGGTGGAGCTGGCCCGGCGCGAGCTCGACTCCCTGCTCTCCGGCGAGGCCGATTCGAACGACAGCTACCTGGAGGTCCACGCCGGCGCCGGCGGCACCGACAGCCAGGACTGGGCGGAGATGCTGCTGCGCATGTACACCCGCTGGGCGGAACGGCACGGCTTCAAGGTGGAGCTGGTGGACGAGTCCGCGGGCGAGCAGGCAGGCCTGAAGTCCGCCACCATCCAGGTGAAGGGCCACAACGCCTACGGCTGGCTGAAGACCGAGGCGGGCGTGCACCGGCTGGTGCGCATCTCGCCGTTCGATTCCAACGCCCGCCGCCAGACCTCCTTCTCCTCGGTGGACGTCTACCCCGTGATCGACGACCGCATCGTGGTGGAGATCAACGAGGCGGACGTGCGGGTGGACACCATGCGCTCCGGCGGCGCCGGCGGCCAGCACGTGAACAAGACCGAATCCGCCGTGCGCCTCACCCATATTCCCACCGGCATCGCGGTGGTGAGCCAGGGCGACCGCTCCCAGCACAAGAACCGCGCCACTGCGTGGAACATGCTGCGCGCCAAGCTGTACGAGATGGAGCTGAAGAAGCGCGAGGCGGAAGCCGCCGCCGAGCAGGCCGCCAAGACCGACATCGGCTGGGGCCATCAGATCCGCTCCTACGTGCTCCAGCCCTACCAGCTGGTGAAGGACCTGCGCACCGGCGTCACCTCCGGCACGCCGCAGGAGGTTCTGGACGGCGACCTCGATTCCTTCATGCAGGCCGCCCTCGCCCAGCGCGCCTATGGCGGCGGACCCGACAGCGTCGACGACGTGGACTGATACCCCCGCGTGGAGGCACCGCCTCCGCGCGTCCGTTTCCGGCCTGCTCCCGCCGCGGGCGCATTGACATTTCAAGGCCATGGCCCAAGCTGCGCGGCCTCGAACCGGCGCTGCGGGACAACCGCGCCCGCAGCGGGCGCAGAACCGCCCCATCGGCCGGAGACACGGTGGGGGCCACCATTGATGTCCGCAACGAACGCCGCAGCCGGCCGTCGGCCCGCGTCTCCTCTCGCTAAGAAGCCCCGCGACAGCCTGGGCTGCGCGCTCGATACGCTCGGCTGCCAGCAGGAGCTGGCCGGTCCCGGCTTCATCGCCTACCGCCGCACCATGGCCGCCGGCGAGACACGGCGCGTGGAGACGCCGCCGAGCGGGCGCGGTCTGCTGCTGGGCGTGGCGCTCTCGCCGGGACACCGGCGGCGCATCATCGCCGGCAAGCGCGCCACCCTCAGCAGCTTCGATACCGGAGGTTGCTACCTCCGACCGTTCTCCGATCCCTACCGCGCGGACATGGAGAGCGGTTTCGACTTCTGCCTCATCGAGATTTCCCCAAGCGCGCTGGAGCGCACCCTGACCGAGCTCCAGCTTCCGGTGACCGACGGGCTCTATTGCGCGCCGGGCCAGAATGACCCGGTCCTGGCGCACCTTGCCCAGGCGCTGCTGCCGGCGCTGGCGGCGCCCGATTCGGCCGCGCCCGTGTTCGTGGACCACGTGATCCTCGCCATGCAGAGCCATGTGGCCCGGCGCTACCATGGCGGCACCGCGCGTGACAGCCGGGCGCGCGGCCTCTCCCACGGGGAGCTGGCGCGGGCGAAGGAGATGCTCGCGGCCGGGCTCGACGGCCAGATCCTGGTCGGCGACATCGCGGACGCCTGCGGCGTCTCCCGCAGCGCCTTCATCCGCGGCTTTCGGGCGGCCACCGGCGTCACGCCCTATCACTGGCTGCTGCGGCACCGGGTGGCGCGGGCGCGCGACCTGCTGGTGCAGTCCTCCCTGCCCATCGCCGACGTGGCCGTCGCCTGCGGCTTCTCCGACCAGAGCCACATGACGCGGGTATTCACGAAGCTCACGGGGGTCACGCCCGGCGCGTGGCGGCGGCGCCAGTAGCCCACAACCGGAGTGCTTTCGTTCAAGAATCCCCCCTTTCGTGCAAGACGCCCGACGGGCGCGGCGCGATAGTCCCGGCGCGACACAAGGACCGCCGGTAGTCACAGCCATGACCGTCCCCTTGGAATCCCGCGCGCCCGCCCCCGCCGGCCGCGGAAACCAATCCACGTGCCTTCCCGGAACCAATGCCCGCTTTGCCGCGTTACGGCGGCGGCGCGGGCCTGCCGTTCCACACGGGGGATAGGCGGCGGCCATCTGAGTTCCACGGCCCGTCCGGGCATTTTCGGACCCGGCCCGTTCCGGCCTGCGCGCAGGCTGGAGCGGGAACGAGGAGGCGTGTCCCGGCCCCGGCCGGGGGACCCGTCATGTGTCGCGAGCTGACCCGTCCATCAACAGGAGAAGTGCCTTGCCCCACGCCGTTGCCGCTCCCGGCGCCCTGCTGCTGTCGCCCAAGGACCACACCCTCGTCATGATCGACTTCCAGTCGCAGATGTCGTTCGCGACCAAGTCCATCGACGCTGTGAATCTGCGCAACAACGCCGCCCTCGTCGCCCATGCGGCGGCCGGCTTCGGCGTCTCCACCATCCTCACCACGGTGGCGGAGAAGAGCTTCTCCGGCCCCATGTTCTCCGAGATCACCGAGGCCCTGCCCGGTGAGAAGCTGCTCGACCGCACCTCCATGAACACCTGGGAGGATGCGGCGGTGATCGCCCGCGTGAACGAGATCGGCAAGGGCCGCATCGTGCTCAGCGGCCTGTGGACCAGCGTCTGCATCGTCGGCCCCGCCCTGTCCGCCATCGACCAGGGCTTCGAAGTCTATGTCATCGCGGATGCCTGCGGCGATGTCTCCGAGGAGGCGCACGAGCGCGCCATGGAGCGCATGGTGCAGGCCGGTGCCCGACCCATGACCGCGCTTCAGTACCTGCTGGAGCTCCAGCGCGACTGGGCCCGCACCGAGACCTACGACTTCACCACCGGCGTGGCGAAGAAGTTCGGCGGCGCCTACGGCCTCGGCGTCATCTACGCCAAGACCATGTTCGGCGCGTCCGAGGGCCACTGAGCATGGCGCCGGCCGTGCTTCCCCCGGCCGCCGCGCCCGGCGCCACCCGCAGGAGCGTGCTCGGCCTCGGCGCCGGCGCGGCCCTCGCGGCGGCGCTGGGCCTGCCGGCGGCAGCCCGGGCCGCCGACGCGCCCACGGGCGCGCCCTCCCCTTCCCCAGTCACAGCCAAGGGAAACTCCCCCATGCCCTTCGTCACCACCAAGGACGGCGTCGATATCTTCTACAAGGACTGGGGCCCGAAGGATGCCCAGCCCATCGTGTTTCACCACGGCTGGCCGCTCTCGGCCGACGACTGGGACGCCCAGATGCTGTTCTTCCTCCAGAACGGCTATCGCGTGGTCGCCCACGACCGGCGCGGCCACGGCCGCTCCACCCAGGTCTCCGACGGCCATGACATGGACCACTATGCCGCCGACGCCTTCGCGGTGGTGGAGGCGCTGGACCTTCGGAACGCCGTGCATATCGGCCACTCCACCGGCGGCGGCGAGGTGGCGCGCTACGTGGCGCAGCATGGCCAGCCCTCGGGCCGGGTGGCCAAGGCGGTGCTGGTTTCCGCCGTGCCGCCGCTGATGGTGAAGACCGCCGCCAACCCCGGCGGCCTGCCCATCGAGGTGTTCGACGGCTTCCGCGCGGCGCTGGCCGCCAACCGGGCGCAGTTCTTCCTCGACGTGCCCGCCGGCCCCTTCTACGGCTTCAACCGGCCGGGCGCGAAGGCCAGCCAGGGCGTCATCGAGAATTGGTGGCGCCAGGGCATGATGGGCGGCGCCAAGGCCCATTACGACGGCATCAAGGCCTTCTCCGAGACCGACCAGACCGCCGACCTGAAGGCCATCACCGTGCCCACCCTGGTGCTGCACGGCGAAGACGACCAGATCGTGCCCATCGACGATGCCGCCCGGCTCTCCATCAAGCTGCTGAAGAACGGCACGCTGAAGACCTACCCCGGCTTCTCCCACGGCATGCTGACGGTGAACGCCGAGGTCATCAACCCCGACCTCCTGGCCTTCGTGAAGGCCTGATCCCCCCGCGGCGCCGGCCCCACCGGCGCCGCCCATCGCACAGCGTGGACGGCATGAAGCTCTATCTCGCCTCGCTCGGGGCCGGCATCCTCGTGGGCATCGTCTACAGCCTCATCAACGTGCGCTCGCCGGCGCCGCCGGTGGTGGCGCTGGTTGGGCTCCTCGGCATTCTCGTGGGCGAGCAGGTGGTGCCGGTGGCGCGCCACCTGCTGCAGGGCGACAGCCTGCGCGCCGCCATCGGCCTCGCCGACTGCGCGGACCACGTGCTCGGCCAGCTTCCCGGCCGCCAGGCGGATGCCGCGCTCCAGCAGGAGGCAACGCCCACGGACCCGCCCGGCGAGGACCGCAGGCACAGCTCCTGAGGGCCCGCCCGCCGGCACGGCCGGCGGCGATCCATCGCGGAAGACGGACGGCCCGGCGTTTCAGGGGACGCGGGGCACCGCCGCCACCCCACTCACACGCGCGAAGGCACGAAGGCATGACCGCAACCGCCGATCTCGTCCTCCTCAACGGCCGGGTGACCACCCTGGACCGTTCCAATCCGCAGGCCGAGGCCGTGGCGGTGAAGGACGGCCGCATCCTCCTCGCCGGCACGGCTGCAGAGGCCATGGCCCTCGCCGGCCCGGACACGCGCACCATCGATGCCGGCGGGCGGCGGGTCATCCCCGGCCTCATCGACAGCCACATGCACATCATCCGCGGCGGGCTGAACTACAACATGGAGCTGCGCTGGGACGGCGTGCGCTCGCTGGCCACCGCCATGGAGATGCTGAAGAAGCAGGTGGCCATCACGCCGCCGCCGCAATGGGTGCGCGTGGTCGGCGGCTTCACCGAGCACCAGTTCGCGGAGAAGCGCCTGCCCACCCTGGAGGAGATCAACGCGATCGCCCCGGACACGCCGGTGTTCATCCTCCACCTCTACGACCGGGCGCTGCTCAACGCGGCCGCCCTGCGGGTGGTGGGCTACACCAGGGACACGCCCAACCCGCCCGGCGGCGAGATCGTGCACGACGCGGCCGGCAACCCCACGGGCCTGCTCATCGCCGCGCCCAACGCCACCATTCTCTATGCCACCCTGGCCAAGGGCCCGAAGCTGCCGCCCGAATACCAGAAGAATTCCACCCGCCACTTCATGCGCGAGGTGAACCGCCTGGGCGTCACCTCCGTCATCGACGCCGGCGGCGGCTTCCAGAACTATCCGGAAGACTACGCCATCATCGAGGAGCTGCACCGCGAGGGGCAGCTTACCGTGCGCATCGCCTACAACCTCTTCACCCAGAAGCCCAAGGGCGAGCTGGCCGATTTCTCGGGCTGGGCGAAGCAGGTGACCCCCGGCGCGGGCGACGACCTCTACCGCCACAACGGCGCCGGCGAGATGCTGGTCTATTCCGCCGCCGACTTCGAGGATTTCCAGCAGGCACGCCCCGACATGCCGCCGAACATGGAGGGCGACCTCGAGCCCGTGGTGCGGCTGCTGGCGGAGAACCGCTGGCCCTTCCGCCTCCACGCCACCTATGACGAGACCATCTCGCGCGCCCTCGACGTGTTCGAGAAGGTGAACGCGGACGTGCCGCTCGCCGGGCTCAACTGGTTCTTCGACCACGCGGAGACAATCACCCCGCGCAACATCGAGCGGGTGGCGGCGCTGGGCGGGGGCATCGCCGTGCAGCACCGCATGGCCTACCAGGGCGAATACTTCGTGGAGCGCTACGGCGCGCGCGCCGCCGAGCATTCTCCGCCCATCCGCCGCATGCTGGATGCCGGCCTGAAGGTGGGCGCCGGCACCGATGCCACCCGCGTCGCCTCCTACAATCCCTGGGTCTCCCTCTCCTGGCTGGTGACGGGGCGCACGCTCGGCGGGCTCTCGCTCTATCCCCCGTCCAACCAGCTCAGCCGCGAGGATGCGCTGCGGCTGTGGACCGAGGCCAACACCTGGTTCTCCAGCGAGACCGGTAAGAAGGGGCAGATCAAGGCCGGCCAGCTCGCCGACCTGGTGGTGCTCTCCGAGGATTACTTCTCCGTGCCGGAGAACGAGATCCAGGACATCACCGCCGTGCTCACCCTGCTTGGCGGCACACCGGTGCACGGGGCGGACGAGTTCAAGCCACTCGCCCCGGCCCTGCCGCCGGCCATGCCGGACTGGTCGCCGGTGCGCACCTTCGGCGGCTACCAGCCGCGCCCGGCGGCGGAGCGGCGCGCCTTTTCCGCCTGCGGCTGCGCCAATGCCTGCACGGTGCACGGCCATGCCCATGCCCAAGCGTGGGGTTCACGCCTGCCGGTGGCGGACGCGCGCTCCTTCTTCGGAGCGCTCGGCTGCGCCTGCTGGGCGGTGTGAGGCAGGCCGTGGCGGCGCCGCGCACTTCCCTCCCCGAGCGGCTGGCGCGGCGGCTTATCACCCCCGCGCCGGTGCGGGCGCTCGCCCTCCTCGCCCTCACCGGCGCCTATCTCCAAGGCGGCATCGCGAAGGTGCTCGATTTCCCCGGCGCGGTGGCGGAGATGACCCACTTCGGGCTCGCTCCGGCCGCGCCCATGGCGCTCGCCGTCATCGCCCTGGAGCTTGGCGCCTCCGCGCTCGTGCTCTCGGGGTTCTGGCGCTGGGCGGGCGCGCTGGCGCTCGCGGCCTTCACCCTCGCCGCCGCCCTGCTCGCCAACCGTTTCTGGACCCTGGCGGGGGCCGAGCGCATGCTCGCCGCCAACGCCTTCTTCGAGCACCTGGGCCTCGCGGGGGCCTTCGTGCTCGTCGCGTGGCACGACCTCACCCACCCCCGGACGACCCGCCCCTGAATGTCCCACCCCAAGAACGAGGCGCGCGCGTGAGCGATCAGCCGGCAGCCACCCCCTCCCTCACCCCATCCGGCGCCTTCGCGCCTCTGCGGCGCCGCGTGTTCGCGGTGCTGTGGGCGGCGACCATCCTCGGCAACACCGGCTCCTTCATGCGCGACGTGGCGAGCGCCTGGCTGGTGACGGACCTTTCCGCCTCCCCGGCGGCGGTGGCGGCCATCCAGGCGGCGGCCATGCTGCCGGTGTTCCTGCTGGCCATCCCGGCCGGCGTGCTCTCGGATATACTCGACCGGCGGCGCTTCCTCATGGTCATCCAGCTCGCCCTGGGCTGCGTGAGCGCGACGCTGGTGGTGCTGTCCGCGTCCGGCCTCGTCACCGTGTGGTCGCTGATCGCCCTCACCTTCCTCGGCGGCGTGGGGGCGGCGCTGACGGCGCCCACTTGGCAGTCCATCGTGCCCGAGCTGGTGCCGCGCGCGGAGATGAAGAGCGCCGTGGCCCTCAACTCGCTGGGCATCAACATCGCCCGCGCCATCGGCCCCGCCACCGGCGGCGTGCTGCTCGCCGCCTTCGGCGCGGCGGTGACCTATGGAGCGGACGTGGCGAGCTATGTCATCGTCATCGCCACCCTGTGGTGGTGGCGCCGCGCGCCGGGCGCGGAGGACGACCTCTCCGAGCGCTTCACCGGGGCGTTCCGGGCCGGGTTGCGCTATGCGCGCTCCAGCCGGGAACTGCACGTGGTGCTGCTGCGGGCCGCCTTCTTCTTCTCCTTCGCAAGCGCGGTTTGGGCGCTGCTGCCGCTGGTCTCCCGCAACCTGCTGAAGGGCGATGCCGCCTATTACGGCCTGCTGCTGGGCTCGGTGGGCGCGGGCGCCATCCTGGGCGCGCTGCTGCTGCCGCGCCTGCGCGCACGACTCGACGCCGACGGGCTGGTGCTCGCCGCGGCTCTGGTAAGCGCCGCCGCCACCGCCAGCCTCGCCCTGGCGCCGCCCCCGGCGCTGGCGCTGGCCGTGCTGCTGGCCATGGGCGCGGCCTGGATCATCGCCCTCACCACCCTCAACGCCACCGCCCAGTCCATCCTGCCCAACTGGGTGCGCGGACGGGCGCTCGCGGTCTATCTCACGGTGTTCAACGGCACCATGGCGGGCGGCAGCCTGCTGTGGGGCGTGGTGGCGCAGCAGATCGGGCTTCCCGCCGCGCTGATCGTCGCCGGCGCAGGGCTCGCCGGCGCCGGCCTCGCGCTCCACCGCGTGGCGTTGCCGAAGGGCGAGTCGGACCTCACCCCCTCCCTCCACTGGCCCGAGCCGCTGCTGGCCGAGCCGGTGGACAACGACCGCGGCCCGGTACTCATCGAGATCGAGTATCGGGTGGCACGGGCGGAGCGCGACGCTTTCCTGTCCGCGCTCCACCACCTCTCCGCCGCGCGACGGCGTGACGGCGCCTATGCCTGGGGCGTGACGGAGGATTCCTCCGATCCGGAACTGCTGGTGGAATGGTTCATGGTGGAATCCTGGGCCGAGCACCTGCGCCAGCACCGCCGCGTCTCCCATGCCGACGCCGACGTGCAGGCGGAGGCGATCCGCTTCCACCGGGGCGAGACGCCGCCACGGGTGCGCCACCTCATCGGCGTCGATCGCCCCGGCGGAAGCCACAGCGTCGCTTGAAGAAAACGCGCCAATGCAAAATCCAGGAGCGCTTTCCGCCAGCCTGTGCGGACGGGGAGCGCTCCAGGCTTGTCTCCAAAATGGGATATGCCCATTTCCTCAATGAGATCAGGGCCATCTGCGCTTGATTTCGGGGCTGGATTGTCGCTTACTCCCGGCCATGCTTGATCCTCACCGGAGGCGCGCGGTGGCGCCGCACGGCGAAGCCCCCGCCCGGCCTGCCCTGGCGCCGCTCCCTCGCGGCACGGGTTCCCTTGAGGTATCTTCCTCCCGCCTCCTGCCCTGCTCCGCCCCAGAGCAGGCCGATGAAAACGTCACACGAAGCGTGTCTTCTGCGGCGGCCCGCACATCGCTACGGGCGAGGCGCTTGCGCAGGCTCAAGGCTCCGGGGAGGGTTCCGCGCGTCCATGCGGCGTCAGCCCCTTCGGGGCGCCACCCCTTCCCGCCGCACGCGCGGTGACCCCGCCCAGAGGAGGCCGACCCATGACAGCAGACCTCTCCAAAGCTCCCTCCAGCGCCAGCCTGCGCGCGGAGCTGCTCGACGACGTCTATTCCTCCGGCGACCTGCACGCCCAGCTTCCGAAGTTCGACTTCCCCGCCCAGGAGCACGAGGCGCGCCACGTCTTCGCCGCCGTGCGGGACGAGCTGATGCTCGACGGCAACTCGCGCCAGAACCTCGCCACCTTCTGCCAGACCTGGGTGGACCCCGAGATCCAGGACCTCATGGCCTTGTCCATCGACAAGAACATGATCGACAAGGACGAATACCCGCAGACCGCCGAGATCGAGGCGCGCTGCGTGCGCATGCTGGCGGATCTGTGGCGCTCGCCCACCCCGCGCACCACCCTCGGCTGCTCCACCGTGGGCTCCTCGGAAGCGGCCATGCTGGGCGGGCTGGCGCTCAAGTGGCGCTGGCGCAAGGCCCGCGCGGCGCAGGGCAAGCCGACCGACAAGCCCAACCTCGTCACCGGCCCGGTGCAGATCTGCTGGCACAAGTTCGCCCGCTACTTCGACGTGGAGCTGCGCGAGATCCCGCTGGAGGGCGACCGGCTCATCATGAGCCCGGAGGAAGTGCTGAAGCGGGTGGATGAGAACACCATCGGCGTGGTGCCCACCCTCGGCGTCACCTTCACCTGCCAGTACGAGCCCGTGAAGGCGGTGAACGATGCCCTCGACCAGCTCCAGAAGGACACCGGGCTCGACATTCCCATCCATGTGGACGGCGCCTCGGGCGGCTTCCTCGCCCCCTTCTGCGCACCCGATCTGCCGTGGGACTTCCGCCTGCAGCGGGTGAAGTCCATCAACTCCTCCGGCCACAAGTTCGGCCTCGCCCCGCTGGGCGTGGGCTGGGTGGTGTGGCGCGAGGCCGAGGACCTGCCCAAGGAGCTGGTGTTCGACGTGAACTACCTGGGCGGCGACATGCCCACCTTCGCGCTGAACTTCTCGCGCCCCGGCGGACAGGTGATCGCGCAATACTACAATTTCATCCGCCTGGGCCGCGAGGGCTACGCCAAGGTCCAGGATGCCTGCTACGACACCGCCGGGTTCCTCGCCCGCGAGATCGCCGCGCTCGGCCCGTTCGAGATCCTGTTCGACGGCGACCGCAAGGCCGGTATCCCCGCCCTGTGCTGGAAGCTCAAGGACGACAAGGCCGGCATCGGCGGCTACACGCTTTACGACCTCGCCGACCGGCTGCGCGCGCGCGGGTGGCAGGTGCCCGCCTATTCCATGCCGGCAAACCGGCAGGATCTCGTGATCCAGCGCATCCTGGTGCGCCACGGGGTCAGCCGTGATCTCGCCGGGCTGCTGATCGACGACATGAAGCGGGCGCTCGACTATTTCGCCAGGCATCCCGTCACCGCGCCGCTCACCTCCGACGAGGCGAGCGGCTTCAATCACAACTGATACCAAAGCGCCCTCACCTTGCCTCATGGGGCTTTGGTGGTGCCGGGGCGGTTGGGATGAGGCGAAATGCTGCGCCGGCGCGACGGTTGACGCGCGGCGGCGCGGCCGGAACACTCCTGAGTACCTCCGGAACCGGGGAAGATCACTCCGGGCGCCGCAAAATCGCGATGGTCACTTGATGACGGGAGCCAGCATGTTCACCGACCGCGCCTCCGAAAGCCATTCCTGCCCGCCGGCTCTGGCGATGGCGCTGTTCGCAGCCTTCCTCGCCCTGGCGCTGCTCACGCCCGGCTCCGGGGTCGATGCCGTGGTCGCCTGCACCGCGCTGCTCTACCGGGACAACAAGGGCGGGGTCTATGCCGGCCGCACCCTGGAGCTGCCCATGGAGCTGCCCTACCTGCTCTCCTACGTGCCCGCCGGCCACAAGGTCGCCTCCAATGTGCCCGGCCGAGCCGCGCTCGACTTCGAGACCCGCCACGCCATCCTCGGCATCACCGTGCCCAACGGCACTGTGGAGGACCTCAAGGTGGTTGAGGGCGTGAATGAGAAGGGCCTCTCCTTCAGCCTGCTCGCCTTCGCCGATGCCGACGGCCCCGCCGCCGGCTTCCAGATGACCCGCGCCGCGCTCGCTGCCATCGATCTCGGCATGTGGGCCCTCGGCCTGTTCGAGACGGCGGAGGAGGTGAAGACCGCGCTCGCCGCCCAGCCGGTGCTGCTCACTGCCCTGGCGCCGCTGCACGGCGCGCGCACGCCCTTCCACTTCATCGTGCACGATCGCACCGGCGCCTCGATCGTCATCGAGTTCGCGGACGGACGGCAGAACGTCTACGACAACCCCATCGGGGTGATGACCAACGGGCCGGACTTCCCCTGGCACCTCACCAACATGAACAACTACTCCTTCCTGACCAACCTCGACCGGTCGGAAGGCAGCTTCGGCGCGCTCAAGGTGCGCCAGCCCGATTCGGGCATCGCCACGGCCGGGCTTCCCGCTTCCAACACCGCCGTGGGGCGGTTCGTGCGCGCGGCCTACTATGCTCAGTATGCCGAGCGCGCCACGCCCGAGGCCGCGCTCTCCACCCTCGCCCACATCATGAACAATTTCGACCGACCGAAGGGCATCACCGTCGATCCGCGCAGCGCGGGCGGCCTGGAGATGGAGGGCGCCGAGCCCGACGGTGAGAGCGACTACCAGACCGAATACACCTCCTGGACATCGCTCACCGATCTCGCCGGCGGCCGCTTCCTGGTGCGCACCTATGACGGCATGAACTACGTGGGGCTCGATTTCGCCAGTCTGACGGCAGCCACCGCGGTAAAGGTGATGCCCCTCGGCGCCGCCGGCCGCGCGCCCCTGGCTGACCTCGGCGCCACGCTGCTCGCGGCCAAAGCGGGCTGAGGGCGCGCGGGCAGATGGAAGGCGTGGAGCGCGTGCGGCGCGCATTGGCGGCGGCGGGACATGAAGACACCATTCTCGCCTTCGCCGAGGGCACCCACAGCGCCGCCGATGCCGCAGCGGCAGTCGGCTGCGCCCTGGCGCAGATCGCCAAATCCATTGTCTTCCGTGCAGGGGAAGACGCGGTGCTGGTCATCGCCTCCGGCGCGAACCGCATCGACCGCAAGAAGGTGGCGGTCGCCACCGGGCTCACGGTGAAGCCGGCCGGCCCGCAATGGGTGGCCGATCGCACCGGCTTTCCCGTGGGCGGCGTCTCCCCGGTGGGCCACGCGCACCCGCCCGTGGTGCTGATCGACGCCGACCTGCTCGCGCTCGATCCCCTCTGGGCGGCAGCGGGCTCGCCTCAGCATGTCTTCCGCACCTCCGCCGCGAAGCTGCTGGAGATCACCGGCGGGCGAGTGGCGGACGTGCGCCAGGAGTAGCGCAAAAGGCCCGTGGGCTTTCCTCGCGGGCCTTTTGGTAACGTGTACCTTGAACTCAAGGCGGTGCAGCGCCTGAGCGAAGCCTGCCTGACACCGGCGGGAAACCGGACCGGCGGCACAAGGTGCGTCGGGAGCGACGGCGGGCCCTGAACGGATCAGGCCCCAGCTTCCCGCTGGCGCGGGGCCTCAGATCCCCAGATCAAGCCCGAAGGTCTGCGCCAGCAGCACGGCATTCAGCCCCAGCACCATCACGCTGCCGCCGATGGCGAGCACATTGGTGAGGGCGCTGTTGGCGAACTCGCCCATCAGGTCGCGCCGGCGGGTGAACATCACCAGGGCGATCATGGGCACCGGCAGCGCGATGGAAAGCACCACCTGGCTCAGCACCAGGGCATAGGTGGTGTCCACCCCCATGGCCACCACGATGAATGCGGGCACCATGGTGACCAGCCGGCGCACCAGCAGCGGAATGCGGAAGCCCACGAAGCCCTGCATGATCATCTGCCCGGCCATGGTGCCCACCACCGAGCTCGACACGCCGGAAGCGATGAGCGACACGAGGAAGATGCCGGCCGCCCCCGCGCCCAGGAGCGGCGTCAGCGTGTGGTAGGCGGTCTCGATCTCCGCCACCTCGGAATGGCCGAGGTGAAAGGCGCTCGCGGCCATGATGACCATGGCCATGTTGACGAGCCCCGCCACCGAAAGCGCCAGCATCACCTCGCGATTGGAGAAGCGCACCAGCAGGCGGCGCTGGGCGACGTTCTCGGGCGTGATGCGGTTCTGCGTCAGCCCCGAGTGCAGGTAGAGGGCGTGGGGCATCACGGTGGCGCCGATGATGCCTACCGCGATCATGAGGGCTTGGCCGTCCGGCATCTGCGGGCGCACCGCGCCGACGAATGCCGCGCCCCAATCCACCGGCGCGATGAACAGCTCCGCCAGGTAGCACAGGCCGATCAGCCCCACGAGGCCGCCGATGATGAGCTCCATGGGCCGGAAGCCCTGCCGCTCGAACAGCAGGATGCCATAGGTGACCACGGCGGTGATTCCCATGCCCGCGAGCAGCGGCAGGCCGAGCAGCAGCGAAAGGCCGATGGCACCGCCCAGGAATTCGGCAAGGTCCGTGGCCATGGCCGCCACCTCGCTTACTGCCCACATTACCCACACCATGGGCCGGGGCAACTGCGAACGGCACAGCTCCGCAAGGTTGCTGCCCGTGACGATGCCGAGCTTGGCGGAGAGGGCCTGGAACAGCATGGCCACCAGGTTCGCCGCCACCACCACCCACAGCAGCGCATAACCGTAATGGGCGCCGGCCTGGATATTGGTCGCGAAATTGCCGGGGTCCATGTAGGCGATCGAAGCGATCACCGCCGGTCCCATGAACAGCAGCGTGCCGCCCCGCCGCCGCCCGGAAAGCACCTCGGCTATGGCGGCGCTGGTGCGCGCGGAAACGGAGTTCCCCCCGGCGGGGGCAAGCGGCAGCGCCGAGGGCGGTACCGGCGCGGAAGACAACGGCGAAGAGGGCATGGGGCAGGCCCGTGTTGCAGATGCTCTAGAATGTAGCCACGGCTACATTCATTGCAATGGCCTTTTTTCGAAGACGCAGCGCGGCGTGCGGGGGCATGCTGGTGGACGGCGGCCCGGCCGCGGTTGCAAAGCCCCGCCCCAAACCGATAATGGGAATGACTTCCGGTTCCGGCCTGTCGTACGACAGGCCGCGGCGGCGGGCGGGGGCCACCCGGCCGGGGCCACCATGGGGGAGCGATTGACTGCCGAGCACAAAGGCACAGGCCCGAGCGCGCCTGCCCCCCTCGACATTCCCGCCGAGGCGGACGAGGTGCACCGCTTCAGCCGGGCGCGCACGGCCCGTTCGGCCGAGATCCTGGAAGATTATACCGAGCTTATCGCCGACCTGCTCGCCGCCCATGGCGAAGCGCGGGTGACGGATATCGCGCGCCGCCTGGGCGTCACCCACCCCACCGCCACCAAGGCCATCGCCCGGCTGAAGCGGGAGGGACTGGTGACCTCGCGGCCCTATCGCGGCGTCTTCCTCACCGACGAGGGCGCGGCGATGGCCGAGCGCGTGCGGGCGCGGCACCGGCTGGTGGTGGACTTCCTGCTGGCGGTGGGCGTGCCACGCGAAGCGGCCGAGGCGGACGCCGAAGGCATGGAGCACTACGTGTCCGAGAAGACGCTGACCGCCTTCCGCCGCTTCCTTGCGGCCCGCGGCTGAACGCCGAAGCCAGACCGCGCGCAAGGTGGAAGCGCCGATGCGACCGGCTTTCGAGCGCCAGAGTGAAACCGCTCGAAAGCTGCAACGCTCAGCCGCATACCCATTGGATCGCAAGGGAAGGGCGAGCAGCCTTCAAGGCTGAAGAGCGCCGCTTAAAATGCGCCACGACGTGTGTTGATCTTCAACTTCTGGCACGATGAAGTTCATGGAGGATCCCATGCGCGATAAGGATTTTATCCGAGTTCGCGTTTTGGCGACGACATCCTCGACATTGCATGGGGGCCCAAAGGTTCGCGCTGACAGCAGCGCGCGGATTGAAGCATCGCATTCGACGTTGGATGGAGAGAAGCCTGCTCGCCGACGGCCCGGAGGCGCGCGTCTGCCGATGGCGCGAAGCGCGTCCGCGATGGGTCGGCCGCAGATCGCGATCAGCCATATGCCGCAGCAAGGATTGGCCATGCAGAAAGACGACCGGCGTGCGCCACGCCGGTCTCATCAACTCCCTCGGGCGGCTGCGCCTCAACGCGGGCTGCTGTGCTCCTCGCGCTTCTCGTCGAGGGCGGAAAGCAGGGATTCGCTCAGCGCGTGCAGCGAAAAATGCGCCTCAGCGTAACGCACCTGGCGTCGTGACTGCTCCAGCCACGCCGCATCATCGCCCATGAGATGGAGAATCCCGGCGGCAAGCTGCCCCGGATCGTCGTCGATCGGGCAGATGTCACCGAGGCCCTGCAGCCCTTCCGCGCCGATGGACGTCGTCACCAGCGGCAGGCCGATGCTCATCGCCTCCACGGTCTTGCTCTTGATGCCGCTGCCGAAGCGAAGCGGAATGATGGCCACCCGCGCGGCAAGATAGTGGCTGCGGAGCTGTTCCGCGCTCACCCAGCCGGTGACCTCCACGTGCCGCCCGGCCAGCGCCCGAACCTCAGCGGAGGGGTGCGAGCCAACGAGCTGCAGGTGGACGTGAGGCATCTTCGCCCACACCAGGGGCATCACCTCCTGCACGAGGAATTTCGCCGCGTCGATGTTCGGCGGATGTGCGAACCCCGCGACGAACAGCACGGTGCTGCCCTCCGGCGGCGCTTCCCGCGGCTCGAATGTCTCGAAGAAATACGGCACGATCGTCCGCGCGCGAATGCTCGACGATTCGGCGGCAACCACATCCGTCTCGAGCACCGATGGGTAGATCACGTTGTCGAAGCGCCGCCAGAGGTTCCGTTCGCGCGCTTCCATCTGCTTCGAATCCTCGAGCAGCACGGCATCTCCCGTCACCTCCGCCTGACGCCGCATGCGCAGGAAGTGCAGGTCATGCCCGTAATAGCTGAGGCGCGCGAACGTGTTGCTGACGAGGGGGCCGATGACATCCATGGCCACGTTCGGCCGGCTGACGAGGACATGATCCAGCGCATGGCCGTTGAGCGCGATCCAGGTCTCGAAACTGCCCCTCCAGCGGCTGTCGATGACCTCGATGCCCAGATCCTGCAAAGGCGGCGTATATTCCGGCGAATACACGCGGTTCTGCGGCCAGAACTTCACCACCCAGCCTTCCGAGCACAGGGCCTGCAGGAAGGCCATGATGGTACGCGAGCCGGCATCCTTGTCCGGCTCGGGTACGTAATGGTCTACCACGAGGATGACCGGCCGGTGCCGCGCCCGGTCCCGCGCCCGCAGCACGTCCTTGGGATCGGCCATGTGGTCGCGCTGGAGAATAGCCTTCCAGCGCTCGCGGAGCCGCTCCGTATTGGCGACCTGATAGGCCTTGATGCCGCTGCCGACATCGGTGCCGTGACTCTTGCCCTCGAAATGGACCACGACGGAGCGCGGCTCGTAGACCACCCGCAACCCGGCCTCCCGAATGCGGAAGGCGAGGTCGGAATCCTCGCAATAGGCCGGCACATAGGCCTCATCGAAGCCGCCCAGCGCCTCGAACAGCGCGGTGCGGACCATGATCGCCGCGCCGGAGATGTAGTCCGCTTCCCGGCGGTAATTGTATTCCGGCTTGGACGGGTCGCCACCGCGCCCGTAATTCCATGCAGAGCCGTCGGACCAGATGATGCCGCCCGCCTCCTGCAGCGAACCGTCCGGGTAGATCAGCTTGGAGCCGGCCATTCCCACCGTGTCGTCGCCCTCCAGGACATTGACGAGGGCGTCGATGGCGCCGGGCTGCAGCTCCGTGTCGTTGTTGAGGAAGAACAGATACTTGCCCCGGCTTTCCCGTGCCGCCGCGTTGCAGGTGAGCAGGAACCCCTTGTTGGCCGCATTGCGGATGACGCGCACGCCCTCGAAGGCCCCCTGAAGGCGGGCGGCATCGTCTCCGGGGTAGGCATCGTCCATGACGATGACCTCGAACGGCGCCGCGGGCGGATGGGCGGCGAGCGAGGCGACGCAGCCAATGGTGTAATCCACCTGGCCATAGGTGGGAATGATGATCGACACCACCGGCTCGGCGGCGCTCTGCAGGCGCAGGGGCAGGCGCGCCACCACGGCCGGCGGCGGTGCCTTCTGGCCGGAAACATCCGGGTGAGGCACCGGCCAATGCTCAAGGCGGCCGCAGGCAATATCCCACTCGCGCTGGAACCGCGCCGACCTGCGCTTATCCAGCGAGCGGCGGAGGCTGTCGCGGCTGCGCTTCGGCAGTGCCGGACGGAACAGGAGGACGAAGCGCAGGGCGGTGCGCTGCACCCCGCGCCACAGCGGGCGCCAGGGATGGGAATTGGCGGACCACAGCTCCTTGACGAACCGGTCGCCGACCGCCGTCATACCCGCGATGCGCTGCTCCGCGCGCGAGAGCGCATCTTCGTAATGGGACGTTGTGCGGGCGATGCGCTGCTCCGCTTGGGAAAGGGCATCCTCGTAGGCGAAGCCAGCACGCGGCGCATCGGCAGGAGTTTCCGGTGCCCGTCGGCCCCTCGCAAACGACCGGATCGCAGCAGCCAGACGGTCCTTGCCGGCAGAGCCGGGACGATCGAGGTGGGCGAGGATGCGTTCGAGCGCTTCGGGACGAAGAGGCCACGGCGCGGATGCCAGCGCCCGCCACGGCAGCGGCGGCCACGCGAAGGGACGCGCCTGCGCCCCATGAAGCTTCCGGCCTGCAACGCCGTTCGTCGCTGCGGTGGCGGCAAGCCCAAGCTCTCCCGCAAATCGCCGCAGCTCCGGAGAAAGACCGGAATCCGCGTCGTCCCAGAAGGCGAAGGGCACCCCATAGGCCGCGGCAACGACAGCCGCCGGCAGGCAGCCGCAGAGCACGAAAGCGGCGGACGAAATGGAATCGACGAAAGCCTCGAAGTTCCTTCCCCCGCCGGCGACATCCGCCCTCAGGACCAGATCGGCCCCCGAGAGGGCGCACAACTGCGGATCCGTGCGCCCATCGCCCAAACGAGGCACGCACAGGACACGCCCGGCATAGCGCGTATCGGCGACGGGCCGGTAGAGCGCCGAAAGGAGGAGGCCCGCCTCGCCAGCGGAAAACTCGCCTTCTCCCGCCACGAGAGAACCGCCGGAAAACAGCTTCTCCGCCAAGTATGCCTGGAGGACGCCGCAAGAGCACCCGACGTCCCCGCCATCGCGCCTGGAAACGGTTGCCTCGCCGCTGGAGTCGCTGTTTTTGCTCAATGCAAAATCCGCCTGCTGGGACCGTGGACCTGTCATGGATGCAGCAGCCAGCAGTTCGCGCAGAACGTGTTCATGAAAGTCTCGCCACTTTCGCTACTTCGCCCTTACCACACGTTCCACCCCGCTGTCAGCGACAAAGACACAGATCCGAGACTTTGAATCAAGGAGGATGTCTCTCCGACCGATGACGAAGGTAAGATGACGAGCCGCGCGCCAAACACAATTGAGCTGCTCCGACAAAGATGCGCGACCGGGACTCCGGCGCCATCGATTGTCCGCAGGCCGTCCACCGGGTTCAGACGACGGGCACGGGCGTGAATATTTCACGCCTGGGCGGTGCTGTTCGCACCACAAAATACATGGATTGATCTCAATATTCCCGCTTCGCCTCGACTCATCTTGAGAGCGGAGCCGGCCGATGCGGGCGCGAAGGCGTGAGGCGTCGCGGCTTTTCGGAAGATCGGCCCGCGCGATCCCCAGAAAACATCACCGAAAGATCGGAAAGCTGGTGAGGGCCGCCCGCTCCGCCCTATCGCGCGGCGACGAGCAGCCCGTCCACGTCCAGATGAACCTCCAGATGCGCGGCGAGGGCGTCCAGGGTCGCCTCCACGCCCGCATCGTAGCGCACGGAAGAAGAGGCACCGAGACCGGCCAGCACGGCCGCGCGGAACGCATCGTCGCGGAACATTCCGTGCAGGTAGCTGCCAACCACCCGCCCATCGGCGCTGACCGCGCCTTCCGAAGATGCGCCGACATAGGCAAAGGGTCGCGCGCGATCGGGTCCCTGCGTGCGGCCGATGTGGATCTCATAGCCGCGGAACGCCTGGCCCGAGGCCGCGTGGACCGCCTCCACCTGCGTGAGGCGCTTGTCCGGCGTCATCACGGTCTCGACCTCCAGCAGGCCGAGGCCGGGATCGCTGCCCGCGGAGCCCTCGATGCCCTCCGGGTCGGCGATGGTCCGGCCGAGCATCTGGTAGCCGCCGCAGATGCCCAGCACGCGCCCGCCCCGGCGGCGGTGGGCGGCAAGGTCCACATCCCACCCCTGCGCGCGCAGGAAGGCGAGATCGCCGCGGGTGGACTTGGTGCCGGGCACGATCACCAGATCCGCGTCGCCGGGAATCGCCCGGCCAGGCCCCAGCATGGTGAGGCGCAGGCCCGGCTCCTGCGCCAGCGGGTCGAGATCGTCGAAATTGGCGATGCGCGAGAGCACGAGGCACACCACATGCGGCCCGCCCGCCCGCCGGGGAGCGCCGATGTCCAGCGCATCCTCCGCCGGCAGCCTCCAGGCCTCGGGAAACCAGGGGCAGACCCCGAAGCCACGCCAGCCGGTCCGCTCCGTGATCAGGGCATAGCCGTCGTCGAACAGGCGCGGGTCGCCGCGGAACTTGTTGACGAGGAAGCCGGCCACCAGGGCGGCATCCTCCGGATCCAGCACCGCCTGGGTCCCGATGATCTGGGCGATCACGCCGCCGCGGTCGATGTCGCCGGCGAGGATGACGGGCACATCGGCGGCCCGCGCGAAGCCCATGTTGGCGATGTCGCCCTTGCGCAGGTTCACCTCCGCCGGGCTGCCCGCGCCCTCGACGATGACCAGGTCATGGGCGGCGGAAAGGCGGCGGAAGCTCTCCACCACGGTGCCAAGGAGCTGCGGCTTGAGCTTGAAATACTCGCCCGCGCGCGCCGTGGCGAGACGCCGCCCCTGCACGATGACCTGCGCGCCCACGTCGCTCTCGGGCTTGAGCAGCACCGGGTTCATGTCGGTGTGGGGGACGATGCCGCAGGCCAGCGCCTGCAACGCCTGGGCGCGGCCGATCTCGCCGCCGTCGGCGGTCACCGCCGCGTTGTTCGACATGTTCTGCGGCTTGAACGGCGCGACGGAGAGCCCACGCCGCAGCGCCGCCCGGCACAGGCCGGCCACGAGGAGGGACTTGCCGACATTGCTGCCGGTGCCCTGGATCATGATCGCGCGCGCCATGGGATCAGGCCGGGTAGAACAGGAGGGAGAGAATGTAGCCCTTCGGCGGCGCCAGCCCCGGCGGGGCGTCGAGGCCCTGGGCCAGCACCTCCGGCAGGAGATGGGTATGGGGGCCTTCCGGCGATCGCCCCTCGGGCAGGGGAATGGGCGCATCCACCTCCGCCCGAAGGCAGGGGGCCTCCACCACCCGCACCGGGCTTTCCGCCAGCACGGCGGCGCCGATGCGCGCGAGGCCCTCCGGCCACGGCGCGCCGCCATGGGGGGCGACGCGCGCGGCGAGCCCGGCGGAGCAGCGGATGGAGAAGCGCGCCGCCCGGCGCCCGAGGCCGAGATCGAAGCGCATGCCCCCGGCATCGCGGGCGAGCAGCGCCTCGGTGTCCGCGCCGAGGGCGGTGAGCACGCGCGGTCCCTCAGGCCCCACCCGGCCCGCCGGCACCGCCAGCGCGATGACCGGCGCGGCGTCGGCGCGCGCCATCTCGAACGCGGCCAGATGAGGTGGCGCCTCCAGCCGAAGCGCCGCGCGGGCGGTGCGCAGGATCAGCGCCTCCCCCGCGCGTCGCGCTTCGAGTGCCTCCCCCGGCGCGCGCAGCATCTCCGCCACGGCGCCGTGCACGCCGGCGACGAAGCTGCCCTGCGCCCCCGTGAAGCGCCGCTCCACCTCGTCCAGAAGCCCCTCCCCGCGCCAAGGCAGCCGCCGCACCGCGAGACCGAGCATGGCGGCGCGCGCCGGCAGCGCGCGCCAGACGCGAGCACGGGTCGCCTCGTCGGCGGAACCCCAGATGGCGATCTCGTCGCGGGTGCGGGCGCAGCCGGTGCACAGGCCGCGCGCCTCATCCATGGCGCAGGCGCCGATGCAGGGGCTGGCGGGGCGCACCTTCTGCGCGACATTCATCAGAACTCGACCCCCGCCTGGGCCTTCACGCCGTCGCGGAAGGGATGCTTCACCAGCGTCATCTCGGTCACGAGATCGGCGGCCGCGATCAGCTCCGGCCGCGCGTTGCGGCCGGTGAGGCAGACATGAGTCATGGGCGGCTTCCGGGTGAGAAGGAAATCCACCACCTCGGCGATGTCGAGATACTCGTAGCGCAGGGCGATGTTGATCTCGTCCAGAAGCACGAAGCGGATTTCAGGGTCAAGGATCTGCTCCTGGGCAATGCGCCATCCGTTGCGGGCGGCGGCCACGTCCCGCTCGCGGTCCTGCGTCTCCCAGGTGAAGCCCTCGCCCGAAACGAAGAAGCGGCACTCCCGGGCGAAGCGCTCGCGCAGCAGGGTCTTCTCGCCGGTATCCCGGTCACCCTTGATGAACTGGACCACCGCGCAGGGCATGCCATGGGCGATGCAGCGCAGGACCATGCCGAAGCCGGAGGAGGACTTGCCCTTGCCCGCCCCCGTGTGGACGATGACGAGCCCCTTCTCCTGCGTCTTCGTCTTCATCAGCTCGTCCCGCGCCGCCTTGATGGTTTTCATCTTGGCGTTGTGGCGGGCGGTCAGATCTTCCATCTCACGTTCCTTCGCGCTTGACAGGGCAGGCCGTTCGGGCACATTCCCCCGACGCTGGTGTCTGTGTAAACAGATGAAAAGGGAATGCGCCAGGCCGCTCCGCTGTGGAGCCCGGCCCAAGCGCAGCCGCCCCCGCGACCGTGACCGGAGAGGTCGCCCAACGCCACTGGTTTCAACACCGGGAAGGCAGGGCGACCGGCAGAGGGCCGAAAAGCCGCCTCTGACTTCCGCAAGCCGGGAGACCTGCCAGCCCAAACCGACGAAGCCGGCGGGGTGCACCGGTGTCGGGAGGGCTGCGCGCGCACCCACCCGCCATGCGAATCCCCCTGTGCCATCACCATGTGGGACCAAGGGCGCCATGGCCAACCTCGAAAAGCTACCCGTCACCGTCATCACGGGCTTTCTCGGCTCGGGCAAGACCACGCTCATCTCCCACCTGATGCGCAACGCGGGCGGGCGCCGGCTCGCGGTGGTGGTCAACGAGTTCGGCGACGTAGGCGTCGACGGCGAAATCCTCAAGGGCTGCGCCCTGCCCGACTGCCCGGCGGAAAACATCATCGAACTCGCCAACGGCTGCATCTGCTGCACCGTGGCCGATGATTTCATCCCCACCATCGAGGCGCTGATGGCGCTCGATCCCCGGCCCGAGCACATCCTGATCGAAACCAGCGGCCTCGCCCTGCCCAAGCCGCTCGTGAAGGCGTTCGACTGGCCGGACATCCGCTCCAGGATCACCGTGGACGGGGTTATTGCGCTGGCCGATGCCGAAGCCGTGGCGGCCGGCCGCTTCGCGCCCGACACGGCGGCCGTGGACCGCCAGCGCCAGGCGGACGCGAGCATCGACCACGAGACCCCGCTCAGCGAGGTGTTCGAGGACCAGATCGCCTGCGCCGACATCGTGCTGCTCACCAAGGCCGACCTTGCCGGGCCGGAGGGGGTGGCCAAGGCGAAGGCGATCATCCATGCCGAGGCGCCGCGCGCCCTGCCCGTCATCGAGGTGGTGGAGGGCGCCGTGGACCCGCGCGTGATCCTCGGCCTCGGCGCCGCGGCGGAGGACGATCTCGACGCCCGCCCCAGCCACCATGACGACGCATCGGACCACCACCACGACGATTTCGACAGCGTGGTCATCGACATCCCCGAGCTGGCCGACCCCGCCGAGCTGGCGGCGCGGATCGCGGAGCTGGCGGCAAGGCAGAACATCCTGCGGGTGAAGGGCCATGCGGCGGTGGCCGGCAAGCCCATGCGCCTCCTGGTCCAGGCCGTGGGCGCGCGGGTGCGCCACCAGTACGACCGCCAGTGGGGGCCGCAGGAGCCCCGCCGGGGCCGGCTCGTGGTCATCGCCGAGCATGACGACGTGGATGCCGAGGCCATCCGCGCCATCCTCGCGCCGCCGGCGCAGGCCGCCGAATAGGCCATGCACGTCGTCTTCCGCGAAAGCCACGGCCTCGACGAGACCGAGACGCCCACCGATCTCGGCCAGAGCCCGGCCGAGCTGGTGGTGCTGTCCTTCTCCGATTCCGATCTCGGCGCCTTCGCGGCCGGCTGGCGGCGCGGCGGCGGGCGCGAGGGGGGCATGCCCTCCCTGCGCCTCGCCAACATCGCCGCGCTGCGGCACCCGCTCTCCGTGGACACCTATGTGGAGCGCACCCTTTCCGGTGCCAAGGGCATCCTGATCCGGCTCATCGGCGGCCTGCCCTACTGGCCCTATGGAGTGAGCCAGATCGAGGCGCTGGCGCGCGCCCGGGGCATCGCCCTCGCGGTGCTGCCGGCGGACGGGCGGCCCGACGCGCGGCTCGACGCCGTCTCCACCGTGCCGGGCTCGACGCTGCAACGGCTGGCGGCGCTGTGCGACGCGGGCGGCGCGGTCGCGGCCCAGGCGGCGCTGGCGCAGATGGCGCTCGCCGCCGGCCTCTATGCCCCGCCGGTGCCGGGCGCGAAGACCCTGCCGCCCTTCGGCGCCTGGACCCCGGAAGACGGCGTGCGCGAGCCGGATGCCGCCCTTGGCGGCGCGGGTACCCCGCTGGCGCTCGTGGTCTTCTACCGCTCCTATCTGGTGGCCGCCGACACGGCGCCCGTGGACGCGCTGTTCACGGCCCTGCGGCAGCGCGGCTTCCGCGTGCTGGGCCTGTTCGCGCCCTCGCTGAAGGCGGCCGGCGCGGCGGAATGGCTCGCCCGGCAGGTGGCGGCGCTCGGGCCGGCGGCCATCGTGAACGCCACCGCCTTCTCGGGGCGGCAGGAAAACGGGCGGCAGGAGGGGGGCGCCTCGCCCCTCGACGCGGCGGGCGTGCCGGTGTTCCAGGTGGCGCTGGCGACCTCGACCATGGAGGCATGGAGCGCCGCCGCGCGCGGGCTCTCGCCGGCGGACCTCGCCATGCACGTGGTGCTGCCGGAGGTGGACGGGCGCATCTTCGCCGGCGTCGCCTCGTTCAAGGCGCCGGCGGAGCGCGATCCCCAGCTCGAATACGCGCGCGCCGTCCATGCGCCCCATCCCGGCCGCATCGCCGCCATCGCGAACCGGGTGGCCGCCTGGGCGCGGCTGGCCGCGCTGCCCGCGCACGCGCGGCGCCCGGCGCTGGTGCTCTCCACCTATCCAGGGCGGGCCTGGAACATGGCCCACGCGGTGGGCCTCGATCCCCTGGCCTCGGCCGAGGCCATGCTCGCCGACCTCGCGGCCGAGGGATACGGTGCGGCGCCGGGCGAGCCCCTCGCCAGTGCCCTCGCGGAGGCGCGCATCCACTGGCCGCTTGATGCCTATGAGGCGGCGCTCGGCGCCCTGCCGGAAACGCTGCGCGCGGAGCTGCACGCGGCCTGGGGTGCGCCGCAGGACGACCCGGACATCACCGGCCGGGGCTTCGCCTTCGCCGCCGTCCGCCGGGGCAAGGCCATCGTCGCCCTGCAACCGGAGCGCGGCCTTCCGGCCCGGCGGGACGGCGACTATCACGACCTCTCCCGCGTGCCCCGCCACGCTTACGTGGCCTTCCACCTGTGGCTGCGCGCGGAGGCGGACGTGCTCGTCCACATCGGCGCCCACGGCACGCTGGAATGGCTGCCCGGCAAGGCGGTTGCACTCAGCGATACATGCTGGCCAGAGGCGCTGGCGGGCGCCCTGCCCGTGGTCTACCCCTTCATCGTCAATGATCCCGGCGAGGCGGCGCAGGCCAAGCGCCGCATCGGCGCGGTGACGCTCGGCCACGTTCCCCCGCCGCTCCGGCCCTCCGGCGCCCCCGCCCGCCTCGCGCGGCTGGAAGCGCTGCTCGACGAATTCTCCAATGCCGACGGGCTCGACCCGAAGCGGCGCGCCCGCCTCATCCGCGACATCCGTGACGAGGCCCAGGCCCTGGGGGTGGAGCGCGACCTCGGCATCGACGCCGGACTGCCCCCGCACGAGGCCGTGACGCGGATCGACCGCTTCGTCTGCGACGTGAAGGAAAGCCAGTTCGGGGATGGCCTCCACGTCTTCGGCCGCGCCCCCGCCGCGCCCGGCGCCTTCGATGCGCGCGCCTCGGCTGCGGCCGAGCGGCGCGCCTTCCTCGATGCGCTCGACGGCCGGCGCATCGCGCCCGGTCCCGCCGGCTCGCCCTATCGCGGCCGGGCGGACGTGCTGCCCACGGGGCGCAACCTCTACACCACCGATCCGCGCGCGGTGCCCACCCGCGCCGCCTACGCCCAAGGCGTGCGGCTCGCGGGGGAGCTGGTGCGCCGGCACATGCAGGACGAGGGCGACTGGCCCCGCGCCCTCATCGTCGACCTGTGGGGCTCGGCCACCATGCGCACGGCGGGCGAGGAATTCGCCATGGCGCTCGCCCTCATGGGCGTGCGGCCGGTGTGGGACGCGGGATCGGAGCGGGTCGGCGGCATCGAGGTCATCCCCGTCGCCGAGCTGGAGCGGCCGCGCGTGGACGTGACCCTGCGCATCTCCGGCCTCTTCCGCGACGTGTTCCCCACCCTCTCCGCGCTGTTCCAGCAGGCGGTGCGCACGCTCGCCGCGCGCGAGGGCGAGCAGGAGTGGAACCCCTATGCGGGGCGGCCGGAGCCGCGCGTCTACGGCCCCGCCCCCGGTGGCTTCGGGCTCGGCATGGGCGGCCTCCTGCAGGATTATTCAGACGACGGCCGCCGCGCGGCGGGCGAGGCCTGGCTCGCCGCCAGCGCCTTCGCCCACGACGGGGTCGAGGCCACCCGCGACGAGGCGGGGCTGCGCGCGCGCATGGCGGGGGCCGATGCCTTCGTGCACCTCCAGGACCTGCCGGAGACCGACCTTCTCCTCGCCGAGGACTATGCGGCGCACGAGGTGGGCTTTGCCGCCGCGCAGGCGCTCGCGGGCGGCGGCGCCGCGCTCTACCACCTCGACAACACCGACCCCGCCCGCCCGCGCGCCCGCGCCCTGGCGGAGGAGATCGCCCGCGTGGTGCGCGCCCGCGCCGCCCATCCCGGCTGGATCGCGGGCATGCGCCGGCACGGCTTCCGCGGCGCGGCGGAGATCGCCGCCACGCTGGAGAACATGGCCGCCTTCGCCCATCTGGCCGGCGCCGTGCCGGCCCACCTGTTCGACCTCTACTGGGACGCGACCCTGGGCGACGCCGAGGTTTCCGCCTTCCTGGCGGAGGCGAACCCGCAGGCCCACGCGGCCATGCGCGCGCGCTTCGCCGCCCTCCACGCGGCCGGGCTCTGGCGCTCGCGCCGCAACTCGGTCCTCGCGGCGCTGGGGACGGCGGAATGAGCGCGCCGGACATCAAGGGCTGGTGCCCCGGCGCCCATCGCCCCATGGCCTCCGGCGACGGGCTGGTGGCACGGGTCCGCCCGCCGCTGGGCGAGCTGACGCCGGAGCAGGCGCGCGGCCTCGCCGACCTGGCGGAGACGCTCGGAAACGGCTTCCTGGAGCTGACCAGCCGGGCCAACCTGCAACTGCGCGGCGTGGCGGAGGCGGACCACGCGGCGCTGCTCCACGCCCTTGCCCGCCTTGGCCTGCTGGACGCGGACGCAGAGGCGGAGGGGCGGCGCAACATCGTGACCGATCCGTTCCGCGCCCTCGCGGCGGACGATATCCAGGCGCTGTGCGCCCACCGGCTCGCGCGCGGCCTCGTCGCCCCGGAATTCGCCGCCCTGCCCTCCAAGTTCGGCTTCGTGGTGGATGCCGGGCCGCTCCGGCGGCTCGCCGGCATCAGCGGCGACATCCGCATCGAGGCGGCGAGCGGCCGGCTGCTGGTGCGGGCGGACGGCATGGCGCTCGGCCGGGCGGTGGCGGATGCCGGGGAGGCGATCCGCACGGCGCTGGATCTCGCCCTCTGGTTCCTCGCTTCAGGCGGGGTGGGGGCGGACGGGCGCGGCCGCATGCGCGGGCACCTCCGGGCCGGAGCAGCGCTCCCCCCCGCATTCTGCGGAGACATGCGGCCCGATCCCGAGGCGCCGGCGCCGCGCCCCGGCCCCATGGCCACGGGGTTCGGCACCGGGCTCAACGTGGCTGCGGCGTTCGGCCAGCTCCGGGCGCGGGACCTGCGCCGCCTTGCCGGCAGTGGCACCGGCGTGCTGCGCGTCACGCCCTACCGCATGCTTCACCTGCCCGACGTGCGCGACATCGGCCCCATCGGCGATGCCCCGGACCTGATCCTCGCGCCGGACGATCCCCTCCTCGCCGTCGCGGCGTGCACGGGGGCGCCGGGCTGCCCGCAGGCCGGCGCGGCGACCCGCGCGCTCGCCCGCGCGCTCGCGCCCCTGGTGCCGCGCGGCGCCACGCTGCACGTCTCCGGCTGCGCCAAGGGCTGCGCCCTGCCCGGCCGGGCGGACCTTACCCTGGTGGCGCGAGAGGGCGCCTTCGACCTCATCACCCATGGAGCACCCTGGGACGAGCCCGCGCATCGCGGCATCGCCCCCGAAGCGGTGCCCGCGATCATCGGCGGCTGACACATGCCCTACGACTACGAAACCGACGGCGCGGCCATCTATGCCCGCTCCTTCGCCATCATCCGGGCGGAGGCGGATCTCACCCGTTTCCCCCCCGAGGAGGAGCAGGTGGCGGTGCGGATGATCCATGCCGCCGGCATGGTGGGCCTCGAAGCCCACATCCGCTTCTCCCCCGGCATGGTCACCGCCGCGCGGGCGGCGCTGGAGGCTGGCGCCCCCATCCTGTGCGATGCGCGCATGGTGGGCGAGGGCATCACGCGCGGCCGCCTGCCGGCCGACAATCCCGTCGTCTGCACGCTCCACGAGCCTGAGGTTCCCGCTTTGGCGGCGCGCCTGGGCACCACGCGCTCGGCCGCGGCGCTGGAGCTGTGGCGACCCCGCCTCGAAGGCGCCGTGGTCGCCATCGGCAATGCGCCCACCGCCCTTTTCCACCTTCTGGAGATGCTGGAGGACCCGGCCTGCCCGCGGCCGGCGGCCGTCATCGGCTGCCCGGTGGGCTTCGTCGGCGCGCGGGAATCGAAGGAGGCGCTGTGGGCCGCCCGGCCCGCGCCCTGCCTCGTGGTGGAGGGCCGCCTCGGCGGCAGCGCCATCACGGTCGCCGCCGTCAACGCCATCGCGAGCCGCGCGGAATGAGCGCCGGCACCGTCTATGGCGTGGGCCTCGGCCCCGGCGATCCCGAGCTGATGAGCGTGCGCGCCGACCGGCTGGTGCGGGGCGCGGCCCATGTGGCCTATTTCCGCAAGGCAGGCGCCACCGGCCGGGCGCGCGGCATCGTCAAAGGCATGGTGCGCCCCGATGCGCACGAGCACCCCATGGACTATCCCCTCACCACCGAGATCCCGTTCTCCGATCCGCGCTACAACGAGGCCCTCTCGCGCTTCTACGCCGAGGCGAGCGCGCACCTGCGCGCCCTGGCGGAGGCGGGGGAGGACGTGGTGGTGCTGTGCGAGGGCGACCCCTTCTTCTACGGCTCCTTCATGCACCTGCATGTCCGCCTGAAGGAGCATGTGCCGGTTCGGGTGGTGCCGGCCATCACCGGCATGTCGGCGGCCTGGACCGCCACCGGAGAACCGGTGACCTGGGGCGACGACGTGCTCACCGTGCTCGCCGGCACCCTGCCGGAGGCCGAGCTTGCCCGACGCATGGCGGAAGCGGACGCGCTGGTGGTGATGAAGATCGGCCGGAACCTCGGCCGCGTGCGCCGTGCCCTCGCGGCCGCCGGCATGGCGGAACGCGCCTTCCTGGTGGAATACGCCAGCATGAGCGACGAGCGGGTGACCCCCCTGCGCGCGGTGGAGGGCGAGGCCGCGCCCTATTTCTCCATCGTCGTCGTCCACGGGCGGGGGCGGCGGCCATGAACGGAGCTGAGGCCATGGGCGGACCCGAACGCGCGGGCGGCTGGCTCGTCATCGCCGGGCTCGGCCCCGGCGATGAGGCCCTCGTCACCCCCGAGGTGACGGCGGCCTTGGACGCCGCGAGCGACATCGTGGGCTACATTCCCTATGTGCGACGCGTGGCGCCGCGCGCCGGGCTGCGCCTGCACGAGAGCGACAACCGCGTGGAGATCGAGCGCGCGCTCCATGCGCTGGCGCTCGCCGCCGCCGGGGGCCGCGTGGTGGTGGTCTCCTCGGGCGATCCCGGCGTGTTCGCCATGGCCTCGGCGGTGTTCGAGGCGCTGGAGCAGGGCGATCCGGCCTGGCGCGCGCTCGACATCCGCGTGCTGCCGGGCGTCACCGCCATGCTGGCCGCCGCCGCCCGCGCCGGCGCACCGCTGGGGCACGATTTCTGCGCCATCAACCTCTCCGACAATCTGAAGCCCTGGAGCCTGATCGAGCGGCGCCTGAGGCTGGCGGTGGAGGGCGATTTCGCGCTGGCGCTCTACAATCCGCGCTCCAAGGCCCGGCCCGAGGGCTTCGCGCGGGTGCTCGATGTGCTGCGCGCGGCCTGCGCGCCCGGCCGGCTCGTCATCTTCGCCCGCGCCGTCACCACGCCCGAGGAGGAGATCCGCGTCGTGCCCCTGGCGCAGGCGCGCCCGGAGATGGCGGACATGCGCACCGTGGTGCTGGTGGGCTCCTCCGCCACCCGGCTCATCGCGCGGGAGGGGCGCCCGCTGGTCTACACGCCGAGGGCGGTGCCGGCATGAGCGACCCAGTCGAGCACCGCCTCCACGCTTTCCGCCCGTGCCTGCGCCTGCTGCGGCGGGCGGTCGATCATGATGACCGGAAGCCCCAGCGCCCGCGCGGCGGCGATCTTCGCATAGGCGCCGGAGCCGCCGGAGTTCTTCGAGACCACGAGGTCGATACGGTGCGCCTCCATCAGCGCGCGGTCCGCCTCCGCGCTGAAGGGCCCGCGATCCACCACCACATGGTGGTCGGGGAAGGGGAAGGGCGCCTTGGGCGGCTCCACCAGCCGCAGCAGGTAGAAGTGCTGGGGATTGGGCGCGAACTCCTCAAGGTGCATGCGGCCGACGGCGAGCATCACCCGCGCGGAGGGCCGCGCCAGCGCCGCCACCGCGGCGGGAATGTCCGCCACGCGGAGCCAGCGGTCGCCCGCCACCGCGCTCCAGGGCGCGCGGGTGAGCACCACGAGCGGCACGCCCGCCTCGGCGCAGGCCGCCGCCGCATGGGCGCTCATCTGCGCGGCGAAGGGGTGGGTGGCATCCACCACATGGGTGATGCGGTGCGCGCGCAGATAGGCGACGAGCCCCTCCACCCCGCCGAAGCCGCCGACCCGCTGCGGCAGCGGCTGCGCGGGCAGGCGCTCCACCCGCCCGGCGAAAGAGACGGTGCCCGAAAGTCCCGCCCCGGCCACCGCGCGGGCGAGCGCCGCCGCCTCGGTCGTTCCGGCCAGGATCAGGAGGTTGGGACGCATGGCTGAGCTTCCTTGGCTGACGATCGTCGGGCTCGGCGAAAATGGACCGGAGGGGCTGCCGCCCGCAAGCCGCGCCGCGCTCGAAGCCGCCGAAGTGGTGATGGGACCCCCGCGCCACCTCGCCCTGCTGCCGGACCTGCGGGCCGAGCGCATCGTGTGGCCGGTGCCCTTCAATGACGGCCTGCCGCTGCTGCGCGGCCTGCGGGGGCGGATGGTGGCGGTGCTCGCCTCCGGCGATCCCTTCTGGTTCGGCGCCGGCAGCGTCATCGCCCGCGCGTTCGCCCCCGGCGAGTGGCGTGCTTTGCCGGGCCCCTCGGCCTTCTCCCTCGCCGCCGCCCGGCTCGGCTGGCCGCTGGAGCACACCGCCTGCCTGGGCCTTCACGCCGCGCCCCTCGCGCGGCTGCGCCCCCATCTCGCGCCCGGCGCGCGCGCCCTGGTGCTGCTGCGCGACGGCGCGGCGGTGAGCGAGCTTGCCGCCTACCTGCGCGCGCAGGGCTTCGGCGCCAGCCGCCTCAATGTGATGGAGGCGCTGGGCGGCCCGCGCGAGCGCCTGATCGAGGCCACCGCCGATGCCCTTCCCTCCGACGGCTTCGCGCACCCGGTCTGCGTCGGCGTGGAGGTGGCGGGCGCGGGCGCCGTCGTCACCCGTGCCTCCGGCATCGCGGACGACTTCTTCGACACTGACGGGCAGATCACCAAGCGCCCGGTGCGGGCGCTCACCCTCTCGGCGCTGGCGCCGCGGCCGGGCGAGCTGTTGTGGGACATCGGCTGCGGCTCCGGCTCCATCGCCATCGAATGGCTGCTGGGCCATCCGCGGATGGAGGCCATCGGCATCGAGGCGCAGCCCGCGCGCGCAGCCCGCATCCGCGCCAATGCCGCGCGGCTGGGGGTGGACCGGCTGCAGGTGGTGGAGGGTGCGGCGCCGGAGGCGCTGGAGGGCCTGCCCCTGCCCCAGGCGGTGTTCATCGGCGGCGGCCTGAGCGCGGCACTGCTGGCGGCGCTGGAGGCGCGCCTGCCGCCCGGCACGCGGCTCGTCGCCAATGCGGTGACGCTCGAATCCGAGGCGGTGCTGGCGCTGGCCCAGGCGCGCCTGGGTGGCGAGCTGCTGCGCATCGCGCTGGCCCAGGCCGCGCCGCTCGGCGACCGGCGCGGCTGGAAGGCCGCCTATCCCGTGGTGCAATGGCGGGTGGTGCTGTGAGGAGGCAGGCGCAATGAGCGTGCATTTCATCGGCGCCGGCCCCGGCGCGCCGGATCTTCTCACCCTGCGCGGGCGCGATCTCATCGCCGCCTGCCCGGTGTGCCTCTATGCCGGCTCGCTGGTGCCCGAGGCGGTGCTGGCCCATTGCCCGCCGGGCGCGCGGATCATCAACACCGCGCCCCTGGACCTCGACGCCATCGTGGCCGAGATGGCCCTCGCCCACGCGGCGGGCGAGGACGTGGCGCGGCTGCATTCGGGGGATCTTTCGGTGTGGTCCGCCATGGGCGAGCAGATCCGGCGGATCGAGGCGCTCGGTATTCCCTACACGGTGACGCCGGGGGTGCCCGCCTTCGCCGCCGCGGCCGCCGCGCTGGGGGCGGAGCTGACGCTGCCGGGACTCGCCCAGTCGGTGGTGCTCACGCGCACGCCCGGCCGCGCCTCCGCCATGCCGGCGGGCGAGACGCTGGCCGCCTTCGCCGCCACCGGCGCGACCCTCGCCATCCACCTCTCGATCCAGAACATCGCCCGCGTGGTGGCGGACCTCGTGCCCCATTACGGCGCCGATTGCCCGGTGGCCGTGGTCTACCGGGCGAGCTGGCCGGACCAGCGCATCATCCGCGCGACGCTCGCCACCATCGAGGGCGCGCTCGGCACCGATATCGCACGCACCGCGCTCATCCTGGTGGGGCCGGCGCTGGCCGCGCAGGGCTTCGCGGAAAGTCGGCTCTACGCGCCTGACTACGACCGCCGCTATCGCCCCCAATCCGCCGGCAGCGCCTGGGCCGAATGGACGCCGGACGATGAATGACACGCGCAGCCCGGGCTTTCCGCCCGGCCTCCTCGTCTCGGCGCCGTCATCCGGCACGGGCAAGACCACGGTGATGCTCGGCCTGCTGCGGGCGCTCGCGGAAGACGGGCTCACCGTGCAGCCCTTCAAATCGGGGCCCGACTATATCGATCCCGCCTTCCACCACGCCGCCTGCGGCCGCGCCTCCTTCAACCTCGACACCTGGGCCATGGACGGCGCGCTGCTCGGCGCCATAGCGGCCCGCGCGCAGGGGGCGGACCTGAGCCTCGCCGAGGGCTCCATGGGGCTGCACGACGCCGTCGCGACACGCGGCCTCACCGGCTTCGGGTCGAGCGCGGAAACGGCGCAGGCCATGGGCTGGCCGGTGATCCTGGTGCTGGACGTGGGCGGGCAGGCCCAGTCGGCCGCCGCCACGGCCCTTGGCTTCCGCGCCTATGCGCCAGAGCTGCCGTTCGCCGGGGTGATCCTGAACCGGGTGGCGAGCCCGCGCCACGAGCGCCTCGTGCGGCTCGGCATGGCGCGCGCCGGCATTCCCGTTCTGGGCGCCCTGCCCCGCCGGGGCGATCTCACCCTCCCCGAGCGGCATCTCGGCCTCATTCAGGCCGCCGAGCACCCCGACCTCGAAGCCGCCATCGCCCGCTACGCCGCCTTCCTGCGCGCCCATGCGGACCTTCCCGCCATCACGGCCGCCGCCCGCGCCGGCACGAGCCCGGCGCCCGGCGCCCCGGCCGGCCCCCTGCCCGCCCCGCCGGCCCAGCGCATCGCCCTGGCGCGGGACACCGCCTTCTCCTTCGCCTATCCGCATCTTCTGGAAGGATGGCGGGCCGCCGGCGCGGAGATCCTGCCCTTCTCGCCGCTCGCCGACGAGCCGCCCGATCCCACGGCGGACCTGGTGTGGCTGCCCGGCGGCTACCCCGAGCTTCACGCCGGGCGCATCGCCGCCGCCGCGCGCTTCCTGGAGGGGCTGCGCCGCCACGCGCGGACCCGGCCGGTTCACGGGGAGTGCGGCGGATACATGGTGCTCGGCGCCGCGCTCGTGGACCGGGAGGGCGCGAGCCACGCCATGGCGGGGCTGCTCGGGCTCGTCACCAGCTATGAGGCGCGCAGGCTTCATCTCGGCTACCGCCGGGCGGAGCTGCTGGCGCCAATGCCGGGGCTCGCGGCGGGCGCCGTTCTGCGCGGCCACGAGTTCCACTATTCGAGCATCCTCGCGCAGCCCGACGCGCCGCTCGCCCGTGTCGCGGATGCCGACGGCGCCACGGTGGCCGAGACCGGCTCGCGCCGCGGGGCCGTGAGCGGCACCTTCTTCCATTTGATCGCACAGGAGCGCCCGTGAGCGGCTTCGTCAGCTTCGTCGGCTCGGGCCCCGGTGACCCGGAGCTTCTCACCATCAAGGCCGCGGACCGCCTGAAGCGGGCGGACGCGGTGCTGTTCGACGACCTTTCGGCCGGGCCCATCCTCGCCTTCGCACGACCCGGCGCCGATCTGGTGGGGGTGGGCAAGCGCGCCGGGCGCCCCTCCCCCCGCCAGGACCACGTGAGCCGGCTTCTGGTGGATTATGCGCGGGCCGGCGGACGGGTGGTGCGGCTGAAATCCGGCGACGGGGGGCTGTTCGGCCGCCTGGAGGAGGAGCTGCTGGCGGTGCGGGCGGCCGGGATCGCCCACGAGATCGTGCCCGGCGTGCCCTCGCCCTGCGCGGCGGCCGCCGCCTGCGGCATTCCGCTGACGCGACGCCTCACCGCGCGGCGCGTGCAGTTCGTGACCGGGCACGACGCGGACGGCGGGCTGCCTGAAGATATCGATCTCGCCGCGCTGGCCGACCCCCGAGCCTGCACGGTGGTGTTCATGGGCCAGCGCACCTTCCCGGCCCTCGCCGCCGCGCTCCTGGCGCGCGGCCTGCCGGCCGACACCCCCGCTTTGCTGGCGGAAGCGGTGGGCACGCCGGAGCAGGCGCTCCAGCGCCTCACCGTCGCCACCCTGGCGGAGCGCCTTGCCGGCGCGGTGAGCCCCCGGCCGGCGCTCATCGTCTACGGCCCGCTCGCGGAACTGGGGGTGGGCTTTGACTGAGCTTTGGCTGGTCGGCATCGGCACCGGCAACCCGGACCACGTCACGCGCGAGGCCCAAAGGGCCCTACGCGACGCGGCTCTGATCCTCGTGCCCCGCAAGGGGCCGGACAAGGCCGACCTCGCGGACCTGCGCCGCGCCATCCTCAAGGATTGCGGCAGCACGGCGCCGGTGGCGGAGTTCGACATGCCCGTCCGCGACGAGAGCCTGCCCTATCTGGAGCGCGTCCGGCGCTGGCATGACGAGATCGCCGCCATATGGGCGCGTGCCATCGCCCAGGCGCGGCCCGAGGGCCCCGTGGCGCTGATGGTGTGGGGCGATCCGGGGCTCTACGACAGCACGTTGCGCATCGCATCGCGGCTCGATCCGCGCCCCCGCATCAAGGTGGTGCCGGGCATCTCGGCATTGCAGGCCCTCACGGCCGCACACGCCATCCCCTTCAACACCGTCAACGGCCCGGTCACCGTGACCACCGGCCGCCGCCTGCGCGATTTCGGCTGGCCGCAGGGCGCGGACACCATCGTGGTGATGCTGGACGGCGAATGCAGCTTCCAGGGGCTTGAGCCGGAGGGCCTCCACGTCTGGTGGGGCGCCTTCCTCGGCATGCCCGAGCAGGTTTTGGAGGCGGGCCCGCTGGCGCAGGCGGGCCCCCGCATCCTCGCCGCCCGCGCCGCTGCCCGCGCGCGGCACGGCTGGATCATGGATACCTATCTGCTGCGGCGCGGGTGAGCGCCCGGCCGGCGGAACAGCGCCGCCCCGGCAGCGCCCAGCGCCACCACCACCCCGCCGGCCGCAAGCAGGCTCGGCGGATGGCGGGCGATGTCCCGCCATTCCGGCATGATGACCTCGGCCGTGTTGAAGCTCTCGCTGCTGAACTGACAGATGACGTTGAAGGCGGCGTTACGCTCCAGCTCCCGCGTCATCTCCTGGTCGAGCTTCAGGGCCGCATCCTGCCGGCCCGGCATGTCCCGCATGTGCACGAGCAACGCGCGCAGCGCCGAAAGATAGGCGTGCATGCAGGCGTTGAAGGGGCTGTCCTCGTCGGCCACGCTGCCGGGCATCAGGCCCCACAGGCAATAGGTGCGCTGGAGCGCGGCGAAGTTCGCGAGCCGCCGGAAGGTGGGATCGGTCCGCATCTGGCTCTGCGCCGCGGCGCGGATGGCCGGCGCATAGCCCGCGATCACAGCCATCTCGCCATGGGTGAGGCCGGCGATCTCGAGCCCGCTCCGCTCGCCCTGCACCGTCTGCCGGTGGGCGTTGGCCGGAAGCGGCGCCAGCAGCGCCAGCCATGCCGGCACGAGCAACGCCAGCCGCCAGACGCACGCGCCGGAACGCCTTCCGCCCGCATCGGCTTCACTCTTCTTCATGCCGGGAGACGTCCAATCTCGCTTGAAGGGATCGAGAACGCGAGGGAGCCCATGCGGGCCACGGCCAGGACCCCGGGGGATGAATCATTTCCACCCGTGTGAAGGCCCGCACGTGCGCTGCGTGGATGGGGCGCGGCTTGCCGGGTTTGCACCAGAAGCGGGCACCAGCTCACGGCGATCGCGCAGGCCGTGAGCCGATAGTCCGCGGGCGGAGCCTCAACCTCCCCCAACCAGGAACACGCTATCGCGCGCCCGCCACGGGGGTGAGCCGCGCGGAGCCCGAGCCGGCATGAGCGAGGGTGCGTTCCGCCACGTACCCGAACAGCAGGCCCAGCGTCGTCCATATGATCGCCTGGAGGCCCAGGGAGGCGAGGCGGAACTGCCACAGCAGCGTGGCGGGGAACTGCTCGGGCACCTCGTTGACCGACGGCAGCGCGGCCTGGAGGAGCACCACGAGCAGCGCATAGGCGGCGACCCCGGCGAGCACGGCGTTCCAGGCGCCGAGCCCGGCGCGCAGCCGGCGGACGAGCGCCACCGAGGCGGAAGCGGCGACCAGCGAAGCCACCAGCATGGCGAAGTAGAGCTGGGTCCTGAGGCCGATGGTTTCCGGGTCGCCCACCGCCGGCGGATTGGGCGGATATTTCAGCCCCGGCACCAACACCAGCACGACGAAGCCGCCCAGCGCCAGAAGGCCCGCGGTCGCCCGCGGCGACAGGGTCGTCAGCCGGCCCTGGGAAAAGGCGAAGACCAGCGCGAACAGGCCGCCCAGGGCGGCGGAGAAGGTGACGACGCCCGTGAACAGGCCGACGCCGGCCTGCACTTCGCGGCTCACGAGCTCCGGCTCGGGCGCTTCGCCCTTCGCCTGGCCCGCGGCTTCCTCCAGTGCGATGGCGTGCGCCACCGGGGGTTCCCCGAACACCCGCGCGAACCCGAACGCGAGAAGTCCCGCGACCACGCCGACAAGCATGCCGCGCAGCAGGAGATTTCCGACCATGACGCGCTCCTCAGTGGCAGGGAAAGCCGAGGAGATGGCGCCCGTCGTGCACGAATTCGTGCACGTAGGACCCGGAAATGAGGGATGTGGCTCCCTCCTCCGCGCCGACGAAATAGATGGCGAGCAGGAGGATGAGACCAGCGAACACCGCCCACGGCAGGATCTCGCTCACCGGGATGGGAGCGGGGTGGACGGCAGGCTTCAGGACAAGATCAGACATGGCGCACTCCGGGGATGACGCGTCCCGCTGGGTGAATATGGTCGAGTGCGGATCAGATCTGACTTTCGGGACGACAATGAAGGCCCCGATCTACAGTGGCGCGACCGTGCCGGAATTTCACCGGCTTCCAATCGGCATTCGACGGCCCAAGCTAGGCGCCGGCACACCCGCGTGTCAACGGAATGTGGCATCGCGATGCCACGCCGTGGCATTTTGCATGGCATGCTACGCCTCACGCTCCTCAGCCACGCCCCCACCGCGGCCATGCGCCGGGCCGTCTTTCCGGCGGACGAGCCGGCAGAATCACAGACCCTGGCCGGCCTCGCGGGGCTGGCGGCGTGCCTGCCCCGCCACGACCGCGCGTTTACGAGCCCGGCCCTGCGCGCCCGGCAGACCACGGAGGCCCTTGGGATCGAGGCCGGGGCGGAGCCCGCCCTCGCGGATCTCGATCACGGCCCGTGGGCGGGGCACGGCATCGCCGACATCGCGGCATCCGAGCCTAAGGCCTTTGAAGCGTTCATGCGGGACGACATCCGCCCGCCCCAAGGCGGCGAGACCGTGGCGGCCCTCAAGGCGCGCCTCGCCGCATGGATGGAGCGCCAGAGCGGCGGGCGCGGGCACACGGTGGCGGTGACCCACGCGGCCGTGATCCGGTGCGCCGTCCTCCTCGCCCTGGAAGCGCCTGCCGCCGCCTTCTGGCGGATCGACGTGGAGCCGCTGAGCCTGACCGACCTGCGCTTCGACGGGCGGCGCTGGGCCTTGCGATCGCTCAACCGGAACCTCACGCGGGAGGCGTAGCGGCGCAGTCCGACGACACGACGCACCCTATTGCCGGAGCGGACCCGCCCCGCCGGGCGCCGACGCACGCCTGAGCGCGGCAGGATACGCGCGCGAGGCCCCCTTCTGCGGTCAGAGCTTGTAGGAGGTGCGGAACGCCCCCCAGTGGCGACCGGCGACGAAGATGGGCGCATCCACCTCGCGCATCATCACCACCTCGCCGCCCATCTGCCGGGCATAGACCTGCACCAGATAGGGCTTGGTGTTGCGCGCGGCCAGGAGGCCGGCGCGATCATCGAAGATGCGGCGGTTGCGGCTGTTGGCATTGTTCCACACAGGGTCGCCCGGCCGCTGCGGCTTGGAATAGCGGGCATTGTGCACCGGCAGATAGCCGTTGATGTCCACCGCCACGCAGAAGGCCAAGCTGCGGTCCTCTTCCACCATCGCCTCGATCAGCGTGGGCAGCAGTCGTTCGAGCAGCGGGAGGGAGGCGGTCTCCACCTGCTGGGGGTCGGAGCCCGGTACCGGCCGGTATTGGGTGTCGAACAGCTCCGGCTGCGAGATCAGCCTGTTCCGCAAGGCCTCCTCAAGGACGAGGCGCACCTTTTCGGCTCCCGCGCTGGCGCGGGCAATGGCGGGCGCCGCCTCCCTGGCGAGAGCAGCGAGGCGCGCCTTGACGGCCTCGTTCTCGCAATCATCGAAGGCCACATGGCAGCCGAGCGCGCTGATGCCCACCACCCGGCCGGCGAGAAGCCCCATGCCGCCCAGTTCCAGCCGCACCGGCGCGCCCACCACCGGCGCCGGAGAGAGCGCGGCGAGCAGCACCCCGCCCTGCGACAGGTCCAGCGTCTTCACGCTCTGGCTGGAGCCGGCGAAGCTGGCGCGGCCGTGGATCTCCACCGGCCAGCGCTCGAACCGGCGGCGATCGCCCATGGCGGTCTGCCGCAGCACGCTGAGGAGATGGCGGGCCATCTCCCGCACGCCGTCGGCCACCTGCGCGGTGCTGCGCTCGATCTCGGCGCCGGTTTCTGCGGCGGCGCCGGTGGCAGCGCTGATGGAAAGGGCACGCGACGCCACCGTCTCGGCAAAGCGCTCCACCCCCTCGGCGCTGCGGTGGATGTCGTCCATGGTGTCCGCCTGCCCGGCGACGGCATCGGCCACGCGGGCCGCCACCGGGCTGATCTCGGCGATGGTGGTGCCGATCCGGCCGATGGCCTGATCGCTGGCCTTCGCCGCGAGGGCGAGGCGCTCGATCTTCTGGGAGATGTCCTGCGTCGCCTTCTGGGTCTGGCCGGCCAGCGACTTCACCTCGTTCGCCACCACCGCGAAGCCCGCCCCCGCCGATCCCGCCCGCGCGGCCTCGATGGAGGCGTTCAGGGCCAGAAGATTGGTCTGGCGCGCGATGTCGGCGATCAGCGCGACGATGGCCTGGATCTGCGTGATGGCGCCGTGCAGTTCCTGGGTCGCGGCGATCACGTCGCGGCTCGCGGCCTCGGCCTCCCCCGCGAGGCGCCCGGAAACCTGGGCCTGACGGCCGATTTCCAGGGTCGTCTCCGCAAAGGCGCCGATGGCGCGGGCGAGCCCGGCGGCATTCTCCTTGGCGGAGGCGGTCTCGGCCGTCATCTCCTCGGCATCACCGCGGATACGCTCCATGTCGCGCACGCCCGCGGCGGCGCTGGCCCGCATGGCGCCACCCGCGCTCGCCAGCCGGGACTCCGCGCGGCGGATGTCGGCCTCCAGCAGGACGATCAAGTCGGCATCGGCAGCGGGCGCCGCCGTCTCGGCAGCGGCCGCCGGCTGGCCCTGGCTGTCCTGCAACCCCGCAACGCCCGGTTGCGGCGAGACGATGGCGGCGTCGATCCTGGCCGAGCTCCTGCCCGAAAATCCCCACATGGCGTGCTCCCATCCCTGAGCGAACGAAACCACGCGGCGGACCTGCGCGACCCGCCCGGGCACGTTCCCCGCCCGCCGGCCTCTCTTGCGGATGCCGTGGGGGCGTTGCGCCAGCTCGCGCGAACTGGCGTTGCCTTAGCCTAGCCATCTCCCGAGACGGGTTTCAAGTTGGCCTTAGGATCAAGAAATCTCCAAAACGGAAGTAACGAGCCGCCCCGAACCTCATGGCAGCCGATGCGGCTGCAACGACGCAAGCGCCTCCGCCGAAACGGCCCCGCCCTGCGCGGAGCCCGCCGCGCCGCTCGGACGAGGCGAGCCGTCGAGGTCCCCGGCGGAGGAACGCCGGCAGACAAGCTCGAAGCGGCATCCCCCGCCCGGCGCCTCGGCGACGCCGACGGTGAAGCCATGGAGCCCGGCGATGGCGGCGACGATGCTGAGGCCCAGCCCGTTTCCATCACTGTGGCGCTCGGGTGCCGAGCGGTAGAAGCGCTTGAAGACCTCCGCGCGTTCTGCAGGGGGGATGCCCGGCCCGGTGTCCTCCACGAAGACCACCGGCGCGCCATCGCGCATGCCGAGGCCCAGCCGGACCGTCCCGCCCGCAGGCGTGAACTTCACCGCATTGTCCACGAGGTTGGCCACGGCCTCGAACATGAGGTCGCAATCGCCGGTGATCTCCGCGTCCCCGTCCGCCATGTCCAGCGTGAGGCGGATCGCCTTCTCCTCGGCCGTGGGCTCATAGAGCTCCGCCACCTCGCGCAGCACCGGCGCGAGATCGAACGGGTGGAAGGCGGCCCGGCGGCGCTCGTGCTCGATCTCGCCGATGCGCAGCACGGCGGTGATGAGCGACAGGGTCTGGTCGAGCCAGACCAGCGCCTGGTCGATGGCCTGCTGGAACTCCTCGACGCTGCGCGCGCCGTCGCGGCTGCGCTCCAGGCGCGCGCGCAGGCGGGTGAGCGGCGTGCGCAGGTCGTGGGCGATGCTGTCGCCGACACCGCGCACCTCGTCCATCAGCCGCTCGATCTCCGCCAGCAGGGCGTTGACGCCGGCGGAGAGGCGGTCGAACTCGTCGCCGGTGCCGTTCACCGGCAGGCGATGGCGCAGATCGCCGCGCATGAGCTTGGCGAGCACCGCTTCCACCTTCCCCACCCGCCTGCGCGCCTGGGCCGCGAGGAAGACGCCGCCGACCACCGAGAGCAGCAGCATGGGCCCCATGGCCAGCGCCAGCGCCCGCAACATGACGCCCCGGCCGCGCTGGACCTCGTCCAGGTCATGGGAAACCACGATCCGCCGCCCGTCATCGAGGCGCACGGCCACCGCCCTCAGTTCCTCGGAAATGTCCTGCCCGCCGAGCTGCACCGTCATCTGGACGCGGCGCGCGGTCCCGTCGGCGGGCAGCTCCGGCGGGAAATAGCCGAGGTTGCCGGCCAGGGGGGCGCCCTCGGCCGAGAACAGGCCGGCGAAGCGCACGCTGTGCAAATCCTCCTGCAGCCACATCTGCAGGCGGTGGGCGGCCTCGGCCGGCACCGCCGCGGCGAACCCCGCCTCGTGCAGCACGAGGTGGTCGAGCCGCTCGCGGGCGAAGGTCACCGTCTGCCAGTAGACGAACGCCAGCAGCACCAGCGACAGCAGGCTGGACCAGGCGGCGATGGCGAAGGCCCAGCGGAATGCGGTGGTCTTCAGGAGCCTACGCATCGGGCTGGAACACGAAGCCGACGCCACGGACATTCTCGATCAGGCTCGGCTCGCCGGGCGCATCGAGCTTGTGGCGCAGGCGGCCGATGTGCACATCCACCAGATTGGACTTGGGCACGAAATTGTACTTCCACACATCCTGGAACAGCATCGCCCGCGTGATGGTCTGGCCCGGACGGCGCATGAGATATTCGAGCAGCCTGAACTCGCGGGGCAGCAGGTCGATCTCCCGCTCGCCGCGCCGTGCGGTGGTGGAGATCAGGTCGAGCTCCAGGGAGCCGACCCGCAGCAAGGTCTCCTTCGGCTCCGCCGGCCGCCGCAGGAGGGCCTCGATGCGCGCCGCCAGCTCGGCGAAGGCGAAAGGCTTGACGAGATAGTCATCGCCCCCGGCCCGCAGGCCGCGAATGCGCTCGTCCACGCTGCTGAGCGCGCTCAGCACCAATGCCGGGGTGCGCACGCCCTCGCTCCTCAGCTCCTGGAGCACGCTCAGCCCGTCCCGCCCCGGCAACAGCCGGTCAGTGACGAGGATGTCCCAGGCGCGCTCCCGCGCGAGGTCGAGGCCGGAGGGGCCGGTCGCGGCCCAATGCACCTCGTGCCCGCGCCCGCGCAGGTCGCCGACCACTTCCTCGGCGGTCTCGCGGTCATCCTCGATCAGCAGCACCTTCGCCATCACGCGCGTCCCTCGCCGGGTTTTCCCGCCCATTCGCCCGGCCCACGCAAGCACTCATAGCGCATTCCCGCGGACGATAACTCTAAACTCGAATTTAATGGCTTCGCCGCGCGCCATGGCTTCTAACCCACGGATGTAGACGGCTGGCAGAGGTGAATCTCTGCATGACGCAAGACCATCTCATCACAGATGGTGACTACACCGACTGCACGCAAGCTTTCATACGCCACTTACCACCATACATCTGCGCTCCTTGGACACATGGGCATGAAAAACATCATTCGTGGCATCCTCGGCGTCATCGCCGTGGCTATGCTCGGCATGGCTGCCTCCCGTTACATGCCGCTCACGGCAGCGGAAGCACCGGCCGAGCAGATCACGGCCACGCCCGTGCCCGACCCCGGCCTCGTGACCCTCGACGCTGAGACCCGCCGCGACCTCGGTATCGTCACCGCTCCAGCGGAAGCGCGCGAGATCCGCAAGATCGTCCGCACGCCTGGCACGGTGGCCTTCGACGAGCGGCGCGTCGCCCGCGTGAAGGCGCGCACCCAGGGCCGCGTGCTCTCCCTGGCCGTGCGCCCCGGAGACGCCGTGAGCGCGGGCGCCGTGCTCGCGACCCTCGACGCGAGCGGGGTTCTGGACGCACGCAACGGCCTTGCCGCCGCGCGGGCCGCGCTGGCCGAGGCGCAGGTGGCCGAGAAGATCGCCGAGACCGCGCTGGACCGCGGCAACGTCCTCATCCAGAGCGGGCGCGTGGCCCAGATCGACCTGGAGCGGCGGCAGGTGGACGCGGCCAAGGCCCGCGCCGCCGTGCAGTCGGCCAAGGCACAGGTGGACCTTTACGCCGCCCAGTACCAGCGGCTGGCACCGCCGCCGGGCGAGGAACCGGGCACCAGCGCCATCGTCTCGCCCATCTCCGGCGTGGTGGTGGATCTCGGCGTGACCCTCGGCGACGTGGTGGACGCCACCCGCGACGCGCTGACCGTGGCCGACCCCTCCCAGGTGCTGGTGAAGGCCAATCTGTTCGGCGACGACATCTCCATCGTCAAGGCGGGCGACCCGGCGGTGGTGGCGGCGCCCGGCGTGCTGGACGACAGCTACGCGGGGCGCGTCGCCTCCGTGAACCCCGCCCTCGACATGGCCACCAACACCGCCCTCGCCCGCGTCGAGATCGGCAATGCCGGCGGGGCGCTGAAGGCCAACATGTACGTCACCGTCGAGATCACCGCCGACCTCGGCCGGAGCGGCGTCACCGTGCCCGCCGGCGCCGTCCAGCAGAGCGAGGAGGGGCCCATCGTCTTCGTGGAGCGGGCCGACGGCGCGTTCGAGCGGCGGGCGGTGAAGCTCGGCCTCCAGCGCACCGACTGGGTGGAGGTGCGCGAGGGCGTCGCCGCGGGCGAGATCGTCGCCGCCGAGGGCTCCTTCGCCCTCAAGGCCGTGCTGCTGCGCGCCCTCCTGGGCTCCGGCGAGTGAGGAGGCACCCATGAAGGCCTGGTTCTCCCTTCTCATCGCCCGCCGCCGGCTGATCCTGGTGCTGGTGCTCGCCGGCGCGCTGGCCGGGCTCGTCAGCCTCAGGGCACTTTCCGTGGATGCGGTGCCGGACATCTCGCCCAAGCAGGTGATGATCCTCACCCAGTCTCCCGGCCTCGGCCCGCTGGAAGTGGAGCGGCTCGTGACGTTCCCGGTGGAAAATGCGCTCGCCGGGGCGCCGGGGCTCGAAAGCGTGCGCTCGGTCTCGCGCTTCGGCGTGTCGGCGGTCTATGCCACCTTCGAGGACGGGGTGCCGCTCGCCCAGGCGCGCGACGACGTGTTCCAGCGCCTCACCCAGGCCAAGGCGATGATGCCGCCCGGCGTGGGCGAGCCGCAGATGGGGCCCATGGCCACCGGCCTCGGCGAGGTCTACCAGTTCGAGGTGCGCGGGCCCGGCCATTCGCCCATGGCGCTGCGGCGCCTGCTGCAATGGACCATCGCGCCGCGCCTGCGCCTCACGCCCGGCGTCGCCGACGTGAACATCTACGGCGGCGAGATGCCCACCTACGAGGTGCGCGTCTCCTCGGACGCGCTGCGCCGCTACGGCGTCACCATGGCCCAGCTCTTCACCGCGCTGGAGCAGAACAATTCCGCCCGCGGCGGCGCCTACCTCAGCCACAACGACCAGCAGGAGGTCATCCGCGGCCTCGGCCTCGTGCGGACCATGGGCGACATCGCCGACATCGTGGTCGCCACCGGCGAGGGCGGCGTGCCGATCACGGTCCGCACCCTGGGCGAGGTGGTGGAGGCGCCCAAGGTGCGCCTCGGCGCCGTCACCCACGACGCGGCCGGGGAGACCGTGGTGGGCGTGGCGATGATGCAGTACGGCGCCAACGCCAGCGCCGTGGTGGGCGCCATCAAGGCCACCGTCGCGGAGCTCGAGGCCCAGCTCCCGCCGGGGGTGGAGATCCGCCCCTTCTACGACCGCAGCACCCTGGTGGAGCGCACCATCACCACGGTGACGCACAATCTGATCGAGGGCGCGGTGCTGGTCATCGTGGTGCTGCTGCTGATCCTCGGCAACCTCAGGGCGGGGCTCATCGTGGCCGCCGCCATTCCGCTGTCCATGCTCATCGCCTTCGCCGGCATGCGGGCCCTGGGCCTTTCCGGCAACCTCATGAGCCTCGGCGCCATCGACTTCGGCCTGATCGTCGACGGCGCGGTGGTGATGATCGAGAACGTCATGCGCCGCCGCGCCGAGGAGCCGGGCCGCAACGCCTACGAAGTCATCCGCGACGCCACCGCCGAGGTGGCCAAGCCCATCGCGTTCGCGGTGGCCATCATCATCGTCGTCTACGTGCCCATCCTGTCGCTGGACGGGGTGGCCGGCAAGATGTTCCGCCCCATGGCCATCACCGTCATCCTGGCGCTCGCCGGATCGCTGGTGCTGACCATGACGGTGATCCCCGCCCTCGCCGCTTTGTTCCTCGCCCGCGGCCGGATCTCGGAGCACGAGACGCGCCTCGTGCGGGCGGCGCGCTGGCTCTACACCCCCACGCTCGAGCGCGCGACCCGCCATCCGGCGATGACGGTGGCGCTCACCCTCGTGGTGTTCGGCGCCAGCGTGTTCCTCGCCAGCCGCCTCGGCGGCGAGTTCCTGCCCAAGCTCTCGGAAGGCTCCATCGTCATCACCTCGGAGAAGCTGCCGGGCATCAATCTGGAAGCCTCCGTACGCACGGTGAACCGCATGGAGCAGGTGCTGAAGGAGTTTCCCGAGGTCAAGCGCGTGGTGTCCCTCACCGGCAGTGCCGAGATCCCCACCGATCCCATGGGGGTCGAGGCCACCGACAGCTTCATCACCCTCACCGACCCCGCCACCTGGACCACGGCGCACACTCCGGACGCGCTGGTGGCCGCCATCGACGAACGCCTGCGGGCCAAGGTGCCCGGCGTCGCCTTCAGCTTCTCCCAGCCGATCCAGATGCGCATGGACGATCTCCTGGAAGGCATTCGCGGCGACGTGGCCATCAGCCTCTATGGCGACGACCTCAAGCTGCTGCGGGAGAAGGCCGACGAGATCGTGCGGGTGGTGTCGGGCGTCGAGGGGGCGGCGGATGTGAAGGCGGAATCCCAGGCCGGGCAGCCCTCCTTCTCCATCGCCATCGACCGCGCCATGGCCGCGCGCTACGGCATCAACGTCTCCGAGGTGCTCGACGTGGTCGAGAGCATCGGCGGGCGCACCGCCGGCATGGTCTATGGCGACGACAATTCCATCACCGACATCGTGGTGCGCGTGCCGCCCGAGGACCGCAGCGATGCCGAGCGCCTGCGCAACCTGCCGGTGGGCCGCTCGGGCCGCGCCATGGTGCCGCTCTCCCGCGTCGCCTCGGTGGAGGTGGCCTCCGGGCCGGCCCAGGTGAGCCGCGACCGCCTGCAGCGGCGCATCTCGGTACAGGCCAACGTGCGCGGCCGCGACGTGCAGAGCTTCGTGGCGGAGGCGGAAGCCGCCGTCGCCGCCAAGGTGAAGCTGCCGCCGCGCTACTCCATGGTCTGGAGCGGCCAGTTCCAGAACATGCAGGATGCGACCGCCCGGCTCGCCATCGTGGTGCCGGCGGCCATGGCAGCCATAGCGGTGGCGCTGGTGGTGATGTTCGGCGATGCGCGGGTTGCCGCCCTCATCTTCCTCAACGTGCCGGTGGCGGCCACCGGCGGCATCATCGCGCTCTACCTGCGCGACATGCCTTTCTCCATCTCCGCCGCCATCGGCTTCATCGCCACCTTCGGCATCGCCATCCTGAACGGCGTGGTGCTGATGAGCTATGTGCGCGACGAGGAGGCGCACGGCCTCTCGCCCCGCGCCGCCGCGCAGAAGGCCGCCGCCATGCGCCTGCGCCCAGTGCTGATGACGGCGCTGGTGGCGAGCCTCGGCTTCCTGCCCATGGCGGTCTCCACCAGCGCCGGGGCGGAGGTGCAGCGCCCGCTCGCCACCGTGGTCATCGGCGGGCTGGTCTCGGCCACCCTGCTCACCCTGGTGGTGCTGCCGGTCATCTATCCCTACGTCGCGACCTTCGATTTCCGCCGCCCGTGGGCGCGCCAGCCGCGCCGGCGGCGCGTGCCCGGCGCGGAGCACGCGCCGGCCGCCCCCAACATCCAGGCGCGCATCGGCAAAGGCGCCGCCTGATCGCCCGCCGGAACGACCGGCGGCTTCCCCGCGCCGGCCCGGCCGATAGCGCCGCGCCGTGGGCATTTCATTCCATCACATTGAGGAACGAGACGATGAAGTCATCCCTGCACAGACACTGGATCGCATCCACCGGCGCGGCCTTCGCCGCCGCCGCGCTGCTGGCCCTGCCGCTCGCCGACACCGCCAGCGCGCTCGACCCGCGCCCGACCACCCAGAAGGCGCGGGCGCGGCATGATTTCAGGGACGTCCAGCTCGGCCTCTGCCATCCCGCGGATGGAACGGGCAGCTCGAAATCCACGAAATGCACGGAGGCGCGCGAGCAGGAAAGCCAGCCGAAGCAGGTCACCGAGGAAAAATAGAGCAGCTCTCCGGCCCGGAGGCGTCCGCCGCAGCCGGCGTGACCCGGAAGATGCCTCAGGCGGCCGCGTCTCCTCAGCCTTTCGGCGCGCTCACCGCCGAAACCCGAGCCCGCCCGAGGCGCGAGGAGACGGGGCCGGCGCGATCGCGGCCCCGCCGGGGAATCAGAACCTCACCGCGAGCTGCGCGGTGAAGGCATTCTGCGCGGACGAGGCGGCGAACTGGCCCGTGTAGGCCACCGACAGGCTCGCCGTGTCGGAGAGGTCATAGGCCAGGCCCGCGTCCACCAGCAGCGCATCCTCCGCGATCGGAACGCCCGAGACGGAGAATGGCGTCGCCCCTCCGAGGAAGCGCATGATCGCGGCCGGCGTGGTATCGCCGAAGGCATGCTGCCAGCCCAGCGTCACGCTCGGCGTCAGGGTGCGCCCCAGCAGCGCGGTGGAGAACGCCGCCCGCATGCCGAGCGTGCCGTAGAGCGTGTCCATGGAACCGCTCTCCACCGCCAGCGCGCCGCTGCGGAGCGCCTCCGAGAACGAGGCCCCGCCCACATTCACATAGGCGAGGGCCGCGAACGGCTCGAAGGTGGCGGCGCCCGCCGGCAGGCCATAGGCCACCTCGCCGAACAACTGGGTGGTGCCGAGGGAATAGCCGCCCTCGGTGCTCTGGTAGAGGCCGGGAACGGAGATCTGGCGGCTCGCGGAAACGTCGTGCCAGCCGTAGGCGAAGCCGGCCCGCAGCGCGAGCGCGTCGAAGCGGACCCCGGCATAGGCGCCCAGGTCGTAATTGTCGCTGTTGCCGTTGGAGGCGCGGGCGTTCACATCGAAGCTCGACCGGCTGTAGCCGCCGAACAGGCCGGCCCAGGCATTGGGCGCCAGCGCCACGTCCGCGCCGATGAGGAAGCCGCCGAGGCTGTTGGAGACCGTGGCCGCGTTGCCGTTGCCAAAGCTGTTGCCCCAGCCGCCATAGCCATGCGCCCACAGGGTCACGTCGAGGTCCCGGCTCAGCCGCGCGGTGGCAGGGCCGGCGGCCTCGGCCGCGCGCGCCAGCGCATCCGCGCCCGCCGCGGCCTGCCGCAGCCGCGCGTTCACCGCCTGGCGCACATAGATGGCCTCCTGCTGGAGCACCGTGCCGACAGAGGCGTAGATCTCGCCCGAAAGCGCGTTGAACGCCGGGGCGACCGCCCCTTCGGGCAGGGACAGGATGGTGTCGTACACGAGGTTGCCACCGCCCAGCGCCTGCGCGGCCAGGGCCACGGCCGCCTGATTCTGCGTCCGCGCGTAGGTGATGAAATCGACCCCGTTGTAGATCAGGGACAGATAAACATTCTGGGCGTCGTAGGTCAGGGTGGGGGCGAGGAAGACATAGTCCGATGTCGCGCCGCCGAAGGTTCCGTTCACCGTGCCCGATGTGGTCAGGATCGGGATCGAGCTCGATCCGGGATAGCGCCCGGCCGTCGCGTTCACCGCGACAGTCGCGCCGCTGGAGATGGTGACGTCGCCGGCCGCGACGATGAGGTCGTGCGCGCCGGCGGGGGTGACGTCCACCTGGTAGACGGAGCCAGCGTTGAAAGCCACCGCGCCGCTGACGGTCAGCGTTCCCGGCGAGTAGCCCGGCGCGACCGTGCCGCCGGCATTGACCGTCAGCGCGCCGATGGTGGCCGTTCCGCCCAGGCTTCCGCCCGCGTTCACGGTGAAGGGCGAGGCCGTGACGGTGCCGGGCACGAGCTTCACCGTCGCGTCGTTCACCGCCACCGGCCCCTGGTAGGGCGCCGAGAAGGTGACCGTGCCGCCGCCGGTGAAGGCCACGTCGCCGCCGCCGGTGATGGAACCGGTGAAGGTGTAATTGTCCGAGCGGTTGAATACGAGCGCGCCGTTGTTCACGACGTCGCCGACGATCGAGCCCGAGGCGCCGCCGTTGCCGATCTGCAGCGTGCCGGCGGAAATGGTGGTGCCGCCCGTGTAGGTGTTGCTCCCGGTCAGCACCAGCGTGCCGGCGCCTGCCTTGGTGAGCCCGCCCGCGCCCGACACGACACCCGAAAGCGTGAGCGCCTGCGCGCCGTCGACCTGGAACGTGCCGCCTCCCGTGCCGCCGGCCGGCGAGAGCGTGACGTTGCCGCCGAAGGCGAAGGTGCCGCCGGCGCTCATGACGGCGCTTCCCTGGAGGCCCAGCGTGCCCGCGCCGAGCGCCGCCGCCGAGAATGCCCGCACCGTGCCGGACACCACCTGCAACCCGCCGGAGAACGTGCTCGCGCCGCGGAGAGTGAGCGTGCCCGCACCCTGCTGGATCACGCTTCCGGAGCCGGAGATCGCGCCCGCGAAGGTGACATCGTCCGAGCGGTCGAAGACCAGCGTTCCGGTGTTCGCCACGTCGCCGGCGATGGCGCCGGAGACGCCGCCGTTGCCGATCTGCAGCGTGCCGGAGGTGATGACGGTGCCGCCGGTGTAGGTGTTGCTTCCGGTCAGCACCAGCGTGCCGACGCCAGCCTTCCGGAGCAGGCCGGTGCCCGAGATCACGCCCGAGTAGGCGATGTCGTCCGCGCGGTTGAACGCCAGGGCCGCATTGTCGGTGATGTTGCCCGCGATCGAGCCGGAGGTGCCCCCGTTGCCGATCTGCAGCGTACCGCCCGAGATGGTGGTGCCGCCGGTATAGCTGCTGGCGCCGGTGAGGATGGTGGTGCCGCTGCCCGCCTGGATGAGGGAACCGCCACCGCTGACCTCGGACGCGAACACATAGGCCGCATCGGTATGGTTGAACACCAGCGCGCCGGTGCCCGGGCCGAACACCACCCGCGCCGCATCTACCCCGCCGGCCGCCGCTGCGGCCGCGCCGGGCGCGGCGCCGATGGCCAGCACGCCGGAGCCCTGCGCGCTGTAGGCGATGCGCACCTCGTTGTCGGCCTTCAGGGTCGCGCCATCGGCCACTACCACCAGGGCGGAGCCATTGTAGCCCACATAGAGGTTGCCGACAGTCGGGGCCGGGGCGATGGCGGCGTTGGCCTTGGCCCACACCAGCGATCCAGCGCCGGTCAGCAGCAGGGTGCCCACCGAGGATGGGTCCATGCCGACGCCGACGGCTCCCGCCGTCGCCGTGGCGCCGGCGGAGACCGTGAGCGCGCCGTTGCCGTTCACCGGGTTGGCATCGTAGGTGCCGTTCTGGCCACCCACATAGAGGCGCTCCTCGGCGTTCAGCGTCGTGCTCCGGCCGGTCAGCGTCATGGTCGCGAGCGCGCCGCCGTCGCCGCCCACATAGGCGCCGTTGGCATAGAGGCTGGCGCCGCCGGAAACGGTGATGGCGCCGCCGTTGGCATAGAGCCAGTTGTGCCCGTTCGGCGCGGCGGGGTCGCCGATCTCCGCGCGCGTGCCCGCACCCGAGACGCTCAGCGCGCCGCCGGCCCCCATGAAGAGGCCGCCGGTGCGCAGCTGGAGGCTCGCGCCGTCGCTGACGGTGAGCGTGCCGGACTGCCCCGCGGATGTGGACAGGTAGACGCCCCAGTCGCCGTTCAGCCACGTGGAGCCGGCCCCGGTGACGGTCACCGCGCTGGTGCCGGACGCGCTGCCGATGGTGGCGCCGCGGGTGGAGAGAAGCCCCCCGCCGCTCACCTCCACCGTGCCGCCCGCCACTGTCAGGTCCATGGCCGAAGGACCGCCGGTGGGCAGGATTGAGCCGGTGACCACCAGCTTTCCGCCCGTCACGCGGGTGGCGCCCGAATAGGTGCTGGCGCCGGTGAGGATGGTCGTACCGCTCAGCACGTCGATGTCGCCGGTGCCGGAAATGGCGGCATCGAGCACATAGCCGGTGTCGGTATGGTTGAGGACGATCCTGCCGTTGCCGTCCAGGAAAAGGATCTCATCCGCCGCCACGGCGCCGGCCGCCACCGCCGACTGCCCCGCGGCGGCGCCGATATTGAGCGTGCCGTTCACGCCGCTGAAATAGGCGATCTTGATGATCTCGGCGCTCACCTGCGCGCCGTTGGAGACGGTGAGCGTGCCGTCGCCGCCGGTGCCGATGTAGAGGTTGCTGGTGGTGGTGATGGACGATCCCGTCCCGCTCACCGTGACGGCACCCGTGGACCCGGTGTCGTTGCCGACATAGAGGCGATAGGCCTCGACCGCGCCGCCATCGGTGACGGTGAGGCTGCCGTCGCCGAGCAGGCCGATGTTCATGTAGCCCGAATAGCCGGTGCCGTCGCCCACCGCCGCCCACTTCGAGCCGGCGCCGGTCACGGTCATGGTCCCCGAGGCGCCGTTCTGGTCGCCCAGCGTGCCCGTGGCGGCGCTCAGCCGGCCGCCGGCGCTCAGGGTCACGTTCGCCGTGGTGCCGCTCTCGTAGCCGGCAATGAAGGCACCGCTGAGAGTCCACGCCGAGCCGCCGCCGGAGATGGAGACCGTGCCTTGGGCGCCGCTGACCGTGCCGACATAGGCGTCCGTGCTGGTGACGACGCCGCCGTCGAGAATGGAAAGGTGGCCGGCGCCCAGGTTGCCCACATAGAGTTCGGCCGTGTTGGTCCAGGTGCTGCCCGGCCCGGTGACGGTCGCGCTGCCGTCCCCGGTCGCGTTCCAGCCCAGCACCGCGCCGGGCGAGGTCACACTCGCGCCGTTGCGGATGGTCAGGGTGCCGGTGCCGTCCACGCCGACGCCGATGCGGTTGGCGCCCACGGTCCAGGCGGAGGTCGCGCCATCCACGATGGCCGCGCCGCTCGTCCCCGCCGCCACGCCGATGGTCACGCCGAGGGAGGAGAGCTGGCCGCCGGAGGCCAGAACCAGCGTGCCCGCCTTCACGCTCACGGTGCCGGTGAGGCTGGAGCCGCCGCCCGTGAGCGTCCATTGGCCGGTGCCGGACTTCTCGAGGTCGGCGAAGCCCTGGTAGGCCCCGCCCGCGCCGACATCGGCGAGTGAGAGCGTGCCGCTGCCCGTGCCCGTCAGCTCCAGCGTGTTGCCGGAGCTGGCGTTGACCACCCGGCCGACGATGCTGGACGTATCGGCCAGCACGAGGCGGTTGCTGCCGCTGCCCATGCTGATCGCCGTGCCGGCGGCGGAGCCGGCGGAGATGGTGCCGCTGTTGAAGATGGTGGTGTTGCCATTGCCCGTCTGCACGGCGGTGGAGCCGGTGGTGACGAGGCTGCCGGTGTTGACCAGCGCATTGGTGGTGCCGTCGAGGGACACCGCCAGATCGGCGGCGTTCACCGTGCCGGAATTGGTGACGGAGATGGCGCCGTTGATGGTCGCGACGGTCGCGCCGGTGACGCCGCTCGCGAGGCCGCTGTTGGCGACGATGCCGGTCGAGGCGGTGATCAGGCCGGCATTGATGATGGTGACGTCGCCCTGGGGCGTCTCGGCCCGGATGCCGCTATCGCGCGTGGCTTCGACCGTGCCCGTGATGGTGTTGGTGATCGCGATGTCGCCCGTGGTGTAGGCGGAACCGCGCAGGCCGTTGTAGCCCTGCGGGGCTTTGATGGCCGCATGGGCAGCATCGAGCGCCGGATCGCCCTCGGCGGTGACGGAACCGCTGTTGGTCACCGTGGCCGTGCCGGTCTCGGTCGACGCATATATCGCGTTGTCATTGCCGGAGGTGACGGTGCCCGAATTGGTGATGGTGGCGTCGCCATTGTTCGACCAGGCGACCAAGCCCTGCTGCAGGGTGGCGTTGACGATGCCCGCATTGTCGATGGTGGCGAGGCCGAGATAATCGATGACCCGGATGCCGGCCGTATAGGCGCTGACGGTGCCCGTGGCCGTGTTGGTCACCGAAACCGTCGCCGCGGTGGTCCCATCGTGGTTGCCGTCAGCATAGATGCCGCGATTGTTGGTGGCGGTGACCGTCCCGCTGTTGGTGATGGTCACGGCGCCGAGGTTGGTCACGCCGGAGAGAGTGTCCGCAGCGTTGCCCGGGGTCGAGGCCGTGCTTTGCAGCGTGCCGGCGTTGTCGATGATGACCGTGCCGGCATTGTCGTTGCGCACCCAGACGGCGCCATATCCACCGACCGAGGTGACGCTCACGCCGCTCTCGATGTTCGCCACCGAGTTCATGGTGACGCCCGGCGCCGGCGCCTGCTGCATGGTCACCCCGGTATATGCGGGATTGTTGATGACTGTGCCGCCGGTGAGGTTGAGCGTCTGGTCGTAGGTGCCGGGGAGGGCCGGAGGGACATAGGCGACATAACCGGTCGTCACCCCATCCACCGTCAGCGCCCCGGTTCCCGGCAGCACGAGCACGCTGACGTAATCCGCGCCGCAGTGCGAGAGCGCGGTGACGCCCTCGACCGTGCACCCGGCGGACGCCGGCTGGACGCCGAAAAGACCCGCCACGAGAAGGGGCAATGCGCCCGCTGCGCCGCGCGGCAGCAGATCGCGCGCCGGCACGAGAGCGGACGTCATGAGGAGCCGCCAGCGACTGGAGGGACGCACGCTCCGTGCCGCGCCCCGCGTCAGCTTCCGATCCGCCTGCCCGTCCCCGAATGTCGCCCGCCCCATCATCCGCCCCTTTGAAAGCCTGGATCGGCCGTCTGCGCGGTGTTGAGAAACCGCCCCGTCGTTTGCCAGCTACCTTCGATTTTCTAGAAGGCGACCTGCCGCTAGGCAACGCGCGCTCCCCATGCGGACGGTCCCGTCATCAGCGCATTTGCACGGTCGAGACAGAAAAGTGTCACATTGTGTCTTTCCGGTATCAGTTTGCCGGCGCAAGACGGTCCTGGGGATACCCACCGAATGCATTCCACACTTGCATCGCAGGACAGATACACGCCAAAAGGCGCGTGACGTCTGCCAAGATAGGGAATTCCCCGCCCGATCCGCTACGCACCCGCGGCCGCCGGCGCCGTGATTCCCCGCTGGGCGGAAGCCGGCACGACACCGCGAGCCAGAGAGCAACAGACCCAGGCATCTCTCGCGGCACGGGGAATGCCGGCCCGCGCCCTCAGCCAACTCAGAGAGACCGAGCCTCACGTCGGGCGCGCGGGATGCGGCTGAATGCCTGGGCACAGATCAAGCCGGAAGCTTCCTTGGCCCGCGGCAAGTCGGCACATTTACGGCTCTTCAAGATTCGCGACGGGGGCTAAGCGATGACAGCGCGCGGCATTCTTCTGGCATCGGTTTCCGCGCTGGCAACGCTGATTGCCGCCCAGCCAAGCCACGCGGCGAACATCTCGGTCATGGCGGCGCCCCCGGAAGCCAGTAGCTGGACCGGCTTCTATATCGGCAGCTACGTGGGCTCCGCGAGCGTCGACACCCGCTGGGGGCCCGCCTCCGGCATTCTCGGGCCGCAGCCGCCGGGGGCGCCCGGTGAGGGCTCCACGGCCGGGGCGATGATCGGCACCCAGCTTGGCTATAATTACCAGTTCGGCGCCTTCGTGGCAGGCGTGGAAGGGGATATCGGCCTCGGCTCGCTCTATTCGCGCGCACGGTGCCTGCGCGAGTGGGTCCCCGTCTGCACCGCTGACACCGACCTGCTGGCGACCATCACCGGGCGGCTCGGCTACACGTTCGACAACGTGCTGCTCTACGGCAAGCTCGGGGCGGCGTTCACGAACAGCAGCTTCACGGTCAGCGGCGTGACCTTCCCCGACGCGTTCACCGGCTCCAGCCTGCGCACGGGCTGGACGGCGGGCGGCGGCGTCGAGGTGGCGCTGACGCCGCAGCTCTCGGCCAAGGCAGAATATGCCTATCTCGACTTCGGCGCCGACGGCACCACGCTGGCGAACCCGCCGCAGGCATCCTCAGCCACAATCTCGCAATCGGCACAGATGGTGAAGCTGGGGCTCAACTGGCGCCCCTGGGGGGCGCCCCTGCCGAAGACGGGGCCAGACCTCGACGTACCCGGGCGCGACTGGAGCGGCCTCTACCTCGGCCTCCACGCCGGCGGCGCCTGGGGACGAAACGAATGGACCTCCGGCACCGGCTTCCTGCAGGCGGCATCCGCCGGCGGCAGTTTTCCGGGCTCCGGCAACGCCATGGGGCTGATCGGCGGCGCCCAGATCGGCTACAATTTGCAGATGGGCCCCTGGGTGGGAGGCATCGACGTCTCCGCCAGCGCGGCCAATCTCAACGGCTACGCCAAGTGCATCTCCGGCAATCTCGGCTGGCCCGAGAGCTACGGCTGCCAGAACGGCATCGACAGCCTCGGCTCCATCGCCGGGCGGCTGGGCCGCAGCTGGGGCGATCTCCTGTTCTACGGCAAGGCCGGCGCCGCCTGGGCTTCGGGCATGAGCACCGTGTTCCCGACCAGCAACCTCCGCCATTTCACGGATTCGGGCACCCGCTGGGGCTGGATGCTGGGTTCCGGCGTGGAATATGCGCTGGCGAGGAACATCTCCGCCTTCATCGAGTACGATTATTACGACTTCGGCACCCAGGATCTGACGCTGTCCGGCTGGGGCGAGAGCGCCACCGCGAGCTTCAAGCAGCGGCTCGACGTGGTGCGGATGGGCCTCAACTACCGCTTCGGAGGCGCCAACGACGCCGGCGGAAGCGGGGCCAAGGCGCCGCAACTGCCCGCCGGCTGGACAGCCGAAGTCGGCGCACGCGCCTTCCTCAGCACCGGCCGCCAGCAGAAAGACCTGATGTCGCCCCTGCCGCCGGATCGCCTCAACTCCCGGCTGATCTACGCGGAGACCACCGGCCGGTCGCTGGAGACCTTCTTCCGCTTCGAGAACAGGGACGGCCTGTTCCTGAAGGGCTTCGCCGGGCTTGGCACGCTCTCCGGCGGCAGCCTCTACGACGAGGACTTCCCGGCCGAGGTCGTCTATTCGAACACCCTGTCGAGCCTGCGCAACGGCCAGCTCGCCTATGGCGGGCTCGATGTCGGCTACGACATCCTGCGGCAGGGAGGCAGCAGCCTCGGCGCCTTCGTGGGCTATCGGGCGCTGTACCAGAGCGTGAACGGCTTCGGGTGCCGGCAAATCGCAAGCGACCTCACCTGCGCCGTGCAATCGGCCGCGACCGAGCCGGCGCTGCTGGACAATCTGGGCCTCAGCGAGACCGAGACCTGGCAGGGCGTGGCGCTCGGCCTCAACACCCGCCTCGCGCTCTCGGAGAGGCTGCGGCTGGAGGTGGATGCCGCTTACCTGCCCTATGTCACGCGGTCCAGCATGGACAACCACTGGTTCCGCGCCGACATCAACCCGCAGGTGGAGCGCGGCTCCGGCTGGGGCAGCCAGATCGAGGCGGTGCTGAGCTATGCGGTGACGGACAGGCTAGATGTGGGCCTCGGCGGCCGCTACTGGTTCATGACCACCGAAAGCGCCTCCACCCAGTTTCCGGGGGTGCCCATGCGCTCCCCCATGACCTTCTATGCGGAGCGCTACGGCGCCTTCCTGCAGGCGTCCTATCGCTTCGGCGACACGCCCGCCATCGGGGACCCGGCCGGGACCCAGCCGGAGACGACCGCCATCAACTGGACCGGCTTCCATGTCGGCGGCGCGCTCGGCGGCGGCAAGGGGCAATCCACCTATGCCTCGCCCTTCGCCCCTCCGGTGAGCGGCGATGAAGCGGACCTCGGCGGGGCGCTCGCCGGCGTCGCCGTGGGCGGCGACTACCAGATCGGTGCGTTCGTGGTCGGCGCGGAGGCGACCGCCGCCTGGGCCGATATCGTGGGCACCAACACCTGCTTCTCGACCGCCGAGGCGGGCTCCGAGGCCGGTTTCGACTGCGGCAGCCGGGTCAACGCGCTCGGCACCGTGACCGGACGCCTGGGCTACGCTTTCGATCGCACCCTCGTTTATGCCCGCGGCGGCTTCGCCTGGGACCGCCAGAGGGACCTCTTCAACAATTACAACTTCGTCGGCCAGATTCTGCGCAACGGCAGCACCAATACCGGCTGGACCCTCGGCGCCGGCGTGGAATACGCCCTCCTGTCGAACCTCTCGGTGGGGCTCGAATACCGGCATTTCGACTTCGGCGGCTCCTCGCCCTTCACCACCGCCGCGCCGCCGTCGCTGGTCGGCGTCAACCTCGCGCCCGACGGGCTGAGCCTGGACACCGTGGCCCTCACCGTGAACTACCGCTTCGACGCCATCGGCAACCCGTAGGGCGCCCGGCGGGCGGACACGCCGGAAGGCGCCTGGCCCCTTTCCCACGCCGGAGGCACCTCACCGACGCGTACGGCCGGGACCGGACAGATCCTCATGCGCCGCTCCCACAGGCGGCGGGGATCGTGAAAGGGGAGAGGGGCGACGGCGCCGCCCCTCTCGGTTCATGCCCTCGGCATCACTGCTGCGTGCCGGAGGCCCTGCTGCCGGTCCGGCCCGCAGGGCTCCTGGCATCGGTCGGCTGCGGCCGGGGCGTCGTCGCTGCGCCTTCGGCCTTCCCGCTCGGATAATTGCCCTGCTGGGCATCGATGAATTCGTGCCGCTCCTGCTCCTCCGCGCTCAGCGTCGAGGAATAGGGCTCGGCCGAAGCCACGAGCGGGAGAAGGGCGAAACCCAGGGCGATGACGTAACGCTTCATGATTGAACCTCGAATGTTGAATGTCGTCTTGAACTGTTCAGGTCGTTTCAACATTCAGGCTCGGGGTGGTGGCGGCTCCACCTCCGGGGCGATGCCTCTCATCATACGCTCCCCGCGCAACCACATGCCCCTCGGATCCCACCGGAGCGGCCAACGCGACGGCGCCGGCACGGCAAGATGCGGGCAGGCATGGCACTCGCACCGCACCAGCGCGCAGACCGGCTGCCCGGAGGACGAATCCCGTTCCTCATGATGCGCGGCATCGGTCAGGCTCGCGGCGGCCACGGGCTGCGCATACGGGCCACCGCCGCCGCCGAGCGGCGCCACGCACAACCCGACCACCAGCAGGAGAGGCAGCAGGACACGCCGCAGCAGCCCGCTCACCTGAAAGCTCCCACCGGCCGGTTGAGTGCCGGCGTCCTCACCGGGCGGCCCCCTCCCGCGCAGGCTGCCCGGCCACGGGCTGGCCGCCTTGTGCCGGCGCGCTCCCGCTCTCCCTGTTTCCGTCCACGCCACCGCCCGACGCCGCGTTCGCGGGCGTGCTGCGGCCATGCGGAGCGGGGTGGCTCAGTCCCAGCTGCGCGTCCCGGAACTGGTGCTCCTGCTTCTCGCGGTAGGTCTTCGGCAGCGGATCGAGCGCGAGAGCGGTGCCCGCCGGCAGGACGAGCGCGACGAGGGCACCGAGCGCGGCGACGCGCGGCGCGAGCTTTCCGATCATGGTCATGGGGCGTCTCCTCAGTGCGTCGTGAACTTGGCCTGGCCGGACTTGCCGGCGGCGGTCTTGATGAGAAGGGTGACGGCGGTGCCCGGCGCGATGGGGGCGCCCGCCTCGCCGACGAGGGTTTCGCCGGAGGGCTTCAGGGTCAGGGTCTGGCGCGCCCCGCCGAGGACCAGCATGGCGGAGCCCGCGAAGCCGGTGGTGTCCACGCCCTTGCCGGCGGCATCGAGCACATGGACCGTCAGCGTCTTGCCGGATACCTCGAGCTCGGCATGGACGCCGGCGATGTCCTCCATGGGGCCGCCGTGGGGGCCATTCCGGGCGCCGTGGGCGTGGCCGCCTTCGGTGGCGTTCGTCTGGGCGAGCGCCGGGGTGGCGGCCAGAAGGCTTGCCGCGACAATCAGATGTTTCAACACGGGAAAGTCTCCGTTCTTTCGGGGCTTAGGGAGCTGGGCTTTCCACCGCCGCAACCGGGTGCGCGGCGGCCTTGGTCTCGCGCCGGAACAGGACGTAGAGCGCCGGCAGCACGAGCAATGTGAGGATGGTGGAAGAGACGATGCCGCCGATGACCACGGTGGCGAGCGGCCGTTGCACCTCGGCGCCGGGGCCGGTGGCGAGCGCCATGGGCACGAAGCCCAGGGAGGCCACCAGCGCCGTCATCAGCACGGGCCTGAGGCGCGTGAGGGCGCCTTCGCGCACGGCGGCCGCGATCTCCCGCCCTTCCTCGCGCAGCTTCTGGATGAAGGCGATGATGACGAGGCCGTTCAGCACCGCCACGCCCGAGAGCGCGATGAAGCCGATGCCGGCGCTGATGGAGAGCGGCAGGTCCCGCAGCAGCAGCGCGGCGATGCCGCCGGTGAGCGCCAACGGCACTCCCGAGAACACCAGCGCCGCATCCGCCACCGAGCCGAAGCTCATGAACAGCAGCAGGAAGATGAGCGCGAGCGCGATGGGCACCACGATGGCGAGGCGCTGGGTGGCGGAGACGAGCTGCTCGAACTGCCCGCCCCAGCCGATCCAGTAGCCTTCCGGCAGCTTCACCTTCTCGGCCACCTGGCGCTGCGCCTCGCTCACGAACGAGCCGAGGTCGCGCTCACGCACGTTGGCGCTCACCACGATGCGGCGCTTGCCATCCTCCCGGCTGATCTGGTTGGGGCCGGGGGCGATGACGAGGGTGGCGATGGAGGCGAGCGGCACGTAGCGGATCTGCGCGTTGGCGCCGGAGGCCCATACCGCGGGACGCGGCTTCTCGGGGTCAGGAGCTGCGGGCGGCAGGGGCACCGGCAGCGCGCGCAGGGCCTCGATGTCGGTGCGCAGCTCCTCGGGCAGGCGCACCATGATGTCGAAGCGCCGGTCGCCCTCGAACAGCACGCCCGCCCCGCGGCCGCCCACCGCCACCTCGATCAGCTCCTGCACCTCGGCCACGCTCACGCCGTAGCGGGCCATGGCCGGGCGGTTGAGGGACACGGTCAGCATGGGCAGGCCGGAGACCTGCTCGGTCTTCACGTCCGCCGCGCCGGGAACGGCACGGATGACGGCCTCCACCTGCCCCGCCACCTGCAGCAGGGTGTCGAGGTCGTCGCCGAAGATCTTCACGCCCACATCCGAGCGGATGCCCGAGATCAGTTCATTGAAGCGAAGCTGAATGGGCTGGGACAGCTCGTAATTGCTGCCGGCCACGTCCTCGGCCGCCGCCTCGATGTCGGTCATCACCAGGGCCTTGGGCTTGCGCGGATCGGGCCACTCGGCGCGCGGCTTCAGGATGACGTAGCCGTCGGAGATGGAGGGTGGCATGGGGTCGGTGGCCACTTCCGCCGTGCCGGTGCGGGCGAACACCTCCTTCACCTCCGGCACCCGCAGCAGGCGCTTCTCCAGCGCCTCCTGCATCTCCACCGACTGGGTGAGGCTGGTGCCGGGCACGCGCAGCGCCTGGATGGCGGCATCGCCCTCGTCGAGGCTCGGGATGAACTCGCCACCCATGCGCGAGGCGGCGACGCCCGTGGCGACGATGAGCCCCGCCGCCGCCAGCGCCACCACGGCGCGATAGTTGATGGCGGCGTCGAGCAGCGGCGTGTAGATGCGCCGCGCCGTGCGCATGATGATGTTCTCGTGCTCGGAGACCTTGCCGGTGACGAGCAGCGCCACCGCCGCCGGCACGAACGTCATGGAGAACACGGCCGCCGCGGCGAGCGCCATCAGCACCGTGACCGCCATGGGCGTGAACATCTTGCCCTCCACCCCGGTGAGGGTGAGCACGGGCAGGTACACGACCGCGATGATCGTGGTGCCGAACAGGCTCGGGCGGATCACCTCCTTCGATCCGGCGAGGATGGTCTGGAACCGCTCGGCCCGCGTCAGCAGCCGGCCGCGCCTGTGCTGCTCCTCCGCCAGCAGGCGCAGGCAGTTCTCCACGATGATGACGGCCCCGTCGATGATGATGCCGAAATCGATCGCCCCGAGGCTCATGAGGTTTGCCGAGACCTTGTTCTCCACCATGCCGGTGACGGTGAGCATCATGGACAGCGGGATCACGCAGGCGGTGACGATCGCCGCGCGGAAATTGCCGAGCAGCACGAACAGCACCACCACCACGAACAGCGCGCCCTCCAGCAGGTTCTTCTCCACCGTGGCGATGGTGGCTTCCACCAGGTGCGCCCGGTCATAGACCGCGCGGGCCACCACCCCCTCGGGCAGGGAGCGGGAGATGTCCTGAAGCTTCGTCGCCACCCTCTGGGCCACGGTGCGGCTGTTCTCGCCGATCAGCAGCATGGTGGTGCCCAGCACCACCTCCTCACCGTTGAGCGTGGCCGCGCCGCTGCGCAGCTCGCGGCCCTCGCGCACTTCGCCGATGTCGCCGACGCGGATGGGCGTGCCGTCGCGGCTGCCGATGACGATGTCGCGGATCTCCTCCACGTTTGCCACCTGGCCCGGCGTGCGCACCAGGTACTGCTCGCCGTTGCGCTCGATATAGCCGGCGCCCACATTGGCATTGTTGGCGGAGAGCGCAGTCATCACGTCGCGGAACGAGATGTTGTAGGCCATCAGCCGCGCCGGGTCCGGCAGCACATGGAACTGTCGGGCGGAGCCGCCGATGGTGTTCACCTCCACCACGCCGGGCACGGTGCGCAGCTGGGGCTTGATGATCCAGTCCTGGATGGTGCGCAGGTCGGTGGGGCTGAAGGGCGTGCCGTCGGGCTTCCTCGCGCCGTCCCGTGCCTCCACCGTGTACATGTAGATCTCGCCGAGGCCGGTGGAGATGGGGCCGGGGGCCGTCTCCACGCCGGGCGGAAGCTGGTCCTTCGCCTGCTGGATGCGCTCGTTCACGAGCTGGCGGGCGAAGTAGATGTCGGTCCCGTCACGGAACACCACCGTGACTTGGGAGAGGCCGTAGCGGGAGAGCGAGCGGGTGTATTGCAGCCCCGGCAGGCCGCCCATGGCGGTCTCGATGGGGAAGGTGATGCGCTGCTCCACCTCCAGCGGCGAGAAGCCGGGCGCGGAGGTGTTGACCTGCACCTGGACATTGGTGATGTCCGGCACCGCATCGATGGGCAGGCGCGTGAAGTTCCACGCGCCGAACGCGCCGACCACGAGGCACACCAGAACCACCAGCCAGCGCTGGCGGATGGAGAAGGCAAGGATGGCGTCGATCATCGCGCGCCCCCTTCGGTTTCGGCCGGAGCCCCCGCCTCGCGGATGCGGGCGAAGCTGTCCACGGGGGTGACGAACACCACCCCGTCGCCC
>NZ_JBAFWH010000016.1:0-69502 GCF_043195015.1 Xanthobacter sediminis
CCTGGATGTCCCGTGCGGCGAGACCCGCCCGAGTGCACCGCTTCGGCTGCCGGTTGGTCAAGGGTAACTCGATCCAAGGCGGACGCAAGAAATCAGATCGGTCCAGAATAGATCAGTTCGGAAGGTACTTTAATGCCCTGCCCCGGAATGGAGGTATCCTACTATGTTTTTTTGCCCGCTGGTGACAGCCCAGGATTTTTAATCTGACGGCTTGCAAGCTGTGCGCTAGGCGTCAGAATGGGGATGACCTGATAGAAATGGAGCGTTCGATAGTCGAACGGCGCCCAGGCGGGCATTTTATTCTTTTAAGGAAAGGGATATCGGCGGTCGTGGCAGGAGAGTAAAGAGCCCATGAAGGAAAGAACCCCACGCGCATGAAGAAGCGCATTTTCATTCTCGATGACGATGACGCTTTCCGCGAGGATCTCGGCGAGCTGCTGGTCATGTGGGGGCACGACGTGGATGGCCGCGGCGCCGTCGACGCATCGTGCCTGGAGCGAATTGGCTGCTATGATCTCCTGCTGCTGGACCTGTCGCTACCCGGGCTCGACGGCACGGAGGTGATCCGTGCTCTTTCCCACCTGCCGGTGCGGCCGCAGGTGGTCCTGGTTTCCGGCAGCGCGGAGGATGTCCTCAGCGCGGTGGCCGATGCATCGCGGCTGCAGGGCATGCCCATTCTCGGCACCTTGAAGAAGCCTTTCGATCCTGCGGATCTGTTGCACCTCGTGGATGCGACGCCATGCCTTGCGCAGACTCCGGCGGGCGGCGTGGCACAGGTGGACAGGGCCACCGTGGCCCGGGCCCTGGACGCCGCCCTCGCGCGGGGCGATCTGCCAGTCATGTTCCAGCCTAAGGTCGATGCGTGTGATCTGAGCTTCCGCGGCGCGGAGCTGCTGCTGGGCAACGACCTGCCGGGAGTGGGGTGGGTTCCGGTCCCCGCCATGATCGAGGCTGCTGCGGATTGGCCCGAGCTCATGGCGCGTCTCGTCGAACATACCGTCCGCGCGGGCCTCGCGGCTTGCCGGCTGTGGCAGGGGCTCGGATACAGCGGCGCTGTAAGCATCAACATGCCGCACGACGTGCTCCTGAGCACCGATGCGCCCAAGAGGCTGGCCCAGCAGGTGCGGGAAGCGGGGATCGAGTCGTCGTCCGTGATCTGTGAGCTGACGGAGGACGCACTCTACGACAATTCGAGCGACAGCCTGATGACTCTCGCCCAACTGCGGCTCGCCGGGCTCGGCCTCGCGCTCGACGATGTCGGCCAGCGCCAGAGCGGATTGCTCCAGCTGGCGCGCCTGCCGGTGACGGAGCTGAAGATCGACATGGATCTTCTGCACGGCGCGCGCACCTCGTCCAAGGCCGGCAGCATCCTGGTGTCGCTGACTGAGCTTGGCCACCGGCTCGGCATGAAAGTGGTGGCCGAAGGCGTTGAAACGTCGGAGGACCTTGCCATTGTCCGTGCTGCCGGCGTCGATATGGTGCAAGGCTATCTGATCGCGCGCAAGATGCCGGTCGGCGATCTCGTGGCATGGCTTGCGAGCCATGAGCCGTGCCGGGAGGCCGTAGCCGCTGGGGGAGCCGCATGACGGATCAGGCACAGACACTGGCGCAGCCGCGGGTGCTGGTGGTGGACGACGATCCAGATGGTCTGGGTGAGCTCACCGAGGGCCTCGGCCTGCTGGGCGTTCCCGTCCTCGGCGCCGCCACCGCGGCCGAGGCGCTGGATCTCGCGCAATCCCATGCGGGCCTGCAGGTGATCGTGACGGACCTGCAACTGCCGGGCATCGACGGCCTGGAGCTGCTGCAGAAGCTCTCCGCGCGCCGCCGCATGTCGCCGCTGGCGGCCATTGTCGTCACCGGGCATGCCTCCCTGGAGCGCGCGGTGAATGCCTTGCGCCTGCGGGTGGTCGATTTCCTGCAGAAGCCGGTGACCGCGGACGAGGTGGCGGCCGCCATAGATCGCGCCCTCGCGCTCCTGGGGAGCGCGCCGACCCAGGTCCAGCCTGCGAGCCCCGGCAGCCTCCACTGGCCGGATTTCCTGCGCATCCTGGTGGCCGCGCAGGCGGACCGCGCCGCCATCTTCGAGCCCAACCCGTTCGGTGACCCGGCCTGGGAGATGATGCTGGATCTGCTGATATCGGAGGCCTACGGGCGGCATATCTCCGTCACCAGCCTGTGCTTCGCCTCAGGGGCCCCCACCACAACCGCGCTGCGGCGCATCGACGAACTGCTGGAGGCCGGGTTCCTGGAGAAGCAGCCGGACCACAGCGACAAGCGGCGCACCCTCGTGCGCCTTACGCCACACGGCCGCGAGCGCATGGAGGCGTTCGTTCAGCGCCAGGCAGGGCGGCTCAGCCTGAAGCTGGACTGATATCGGACAGGGCGCGGGCCTGATTCGCGCGCCAGCGGCCGGAGTCTGCGTCAGGCGCGCGCACTCTGGGTTGCGGCGCCGTCGGGGCGCAATGAAGGGGCGTCGCGGCGCGCTCCGCTCTCTTTACATGTGCATTCGGGGTGGCGGCGGGAGGTATCCCGAAGCGCTCGTCGGCCGGCTATTTGCCTTGCCGAAGTTGTTTGGCGGATTGGTCTTGATAATAGGAGGGAGATGCTTCCATTCCGGCTCCATGAGTGTATCTGTGTGGAGCTTTCCCTCGGCGCGAAAATATTGCCGCCTGCAACTTGATCCGCTGTGGGAAACACCAATAAGTTGGGTGCGTAGCATGCTATCCTTGTCGATCAAGTCCAGGCTTTTGCTCCTGTTCGGGACCTTCATCATCGGTCTGGTGGCTGTCAGTGCTGTTTTCCTCATGTATCTTAAGGGAAGCATGCTGAATGAGCGCAAGGAGGGCGTGAGTCACATCGTCGAGGCGATGTATTCGCAGATCAACGGTTTCCACCAGGCGGTGCAGAAGGGCCAGATCACTGAAGCGGAGGCGAAGCGGCTCATCGGCGACCTGATCCACCGCACGCGGTTCGATGGCGACAACTATCTGTTCGTTTACGATGGCGAAGGCGTCACCGTGTTCCACGGCGCGCGGCCTGAACTGGAGGGACGCGACCGCAGCCAGGACCGCGACATCCAGGGCAACCTGTTCGTCAAGCAGCAGGTGGAGGCCGCCAGGGGTGGTGGGGGTTTCACCGTCTACTACGCGCCCAAGGCCGGCGACAACAGAACGTCGTTCGAGAAGATCTCCTACAGCCTTATGTTCGAGCCTTGGGACTGGGTGATCTCCGCGGGTGTTTATGTGGATGATATCCAGGAAACCTTCTACGATCAGGTGATCGAACTCGCCACGATCATCGCGCTGGTCCTTGCCGTTCTGGCTGTGGTCTCCTTTTTCCTTTACCGCTCCATCATGCGCCCCATGGACCACCTGTCGGCGGAGCTGCGGGCCATCGGCGACGGCAACCTCGACGTGGAGGTGGCCACCGCCGCCCGCTCCGACGAGTTCGGCGCCATCGGCCGGAACGTGATCTACATGCGGGATCGGATGCGTGAGGGTGAGCGCCTGAAGGAGGCGCAGAAGGCCCGAGAGGCGGCCGAGCGCGAGGTGCTCGCGCGCCGCGAGAAGCTGGCCGGCGCCTTCGTGGAGCGGATGCAGCAGCTTGCCGGCGGCTTCGCCGGCTCCTCCGGGAACGTGGCGGACGCGGCACGCAATCTTTCGGCCACCGCCGAGCAGACCTCCCAGCAGGCGCGGGCGGTCTCGGGCGCGGCCGAGGATGCGGCCGTGAACGTGCAGACGGTCGCGGCCTCGGCCGAGGAGATGGCCGCTTCCATCCGCGAAATCAGCAGCCAGGTGGCCCATTCCGTGCAGATCGCGGACACTGCCTTCACCGAGGCTCAGACCTCCAACGCCCGCATCTCCGACCTCGCGGCGGCCGCGTCCGCCATCGGTGACGTCATCAGCCTCATCAAGACCATCGCCGACCAGACCAACCTGCTCGCCCTCAATGCCACCATTGAGGCGGCGCGTGCGGGCGAGGCGGGCAAGGGCTTCGCGGTGGTGGCGGAGGAGGTCAAGCAGCTCGCCCAGCAGACCGCCAAGGCCACAGAGGAGATCGGCGCCAAGGTGTCCGAGATCCAGCAGGCCACCGAAAGCTCGGTGACGTCCATGAGCGGGATCGCGCGGGTGATCTCGACCCTCAAGGAGATTTCCTCTGCCATCTCCGGCGCCGTGGAGGAGCAGAGCGCGGCCACCTCCGAGATCGCCCAGAACTGCCAGCACGCGGCCACCGGCACCCATCAGGTGATGCAGAACATCTCCGGAGTGGGGCAGGCGGCGGGCATGACGGGCGCCGCCTCCACCCAGCTCATGTCGCTGTCCGCAGGCCTTTCGAGCCAGGCGAAGGAGTTGCGCAGCGCGGTGGACACCTTCGTTTCGGATTTCGCCGCCGCGGCGTGATGGTTCGGCCGGGGCGCGGCCTTTTCCGTGCCCCGGCCGGCCTGTGCGCGAGGTTGTGCTCAAGGGCGTGCCAGCACGCCCCAGTCGCGAAGAGATATCGCGTAGTCGCCTCTCACGCCTAGGAAACCGGCATGTCCGTTTCGCCCGCATGAGGTATCATGGTGAATGATACTCGTTTTCATTTGCAGTGTGGAAGATCTGGATCCGAACTGGTCTGATTACAGGGGGTAGATGCGTCCGATCCGGTTTCATAAGTGGATCTGTGAAGGCTTCTCCGGGGTGCCAAGACAACGCATTTGATGAATTGTTGTCCCTTGGAAAAACACCAATCAGTTGGGTGCCGGTCATGCCATCTCTGTCGATTAAATCCAGGCTCCTCATCCTGTTCGGAACCTTCATCATTGGGCTGATGGCGATCAGTGCCGTTTTTCTGATGTCGCTCAAGACGAGCATGATGGACGAGCGCAAGGAGGGCGTAAGCCACATCGTCGAGGCGGTGTATTCGCAGATCAAGGGCCTTCATGAAGAGATCCAGAAAGGCGTCCTCACCGAGGCCGAGGCAAAGAAGCTTGCCGGCGATATCATTCACCGCACCCGGTTCGACGGGAGCAACTATCTGTTCGTCTACAGCGGCAGCGGCTTCGCGGTGTTCCATGGGGCTCGGGCCGAGTTCGAGGGGCGCGACCGCAGCCAGGATCGCGATACCCACGGCAACCTGTTCGTCCAGCAGCAGGTGGCAACGGCGAAGGCCGGCGGCGGCTTCACCACCTATTACGCGCCGAAGGCCGGAAACGATCAGACATCGTTGCAGAAGATCTCCTACAATTTGATGTTCGAGCCCTGGGACTGGGTGATCTCGGCCGGCGTCTATGTCGATGACATCGACGAGACCTTCTACGCCCAGGCGCTCAGGCTTGCGCTGGTCATCGCCCTCGTGCTCGCGGTTCTGGCCGCGGTCGCCTTCCTGCTCTATCGCTCCATCATGCGGCCCATGAATCATCTTTCGGAGGAACTGCGGGCGATCGGCGATGGCAACCTCGGTGTGGAAGTGGTCACGGCCGCCCGCTCCGACGAGTTCGGCGCCATCGGCCGAACCGTCATCTACATGCGCGACCGGATGCGCGAGGGCGAGCGCCTGAAGGAGGCGCAGAAGGCCCGAGAGGCGGCCGAGCGCGAGGTGCTCGCCCGGCGTGAGAAGCTGGCCGGGGTCTTCGTGGAGCGCATGCAGCAGCTTGCGGGCGGCTTCGCGGGCTCCTCCGGGGAGGTGGCGGATGCCGCCCGCAACCTCTCCGCCACCGCCGAGCAGACCTCCCAGCAGGCGCGGGCGGTCTCGGGCGCGGCCGAGGATGCCGCGGTGAACGTGCAGACGGTCGCGGCCTCGGCCGAGGAGATGGCCGCTTCCATCCGCGAAATCAGCAGCCAGGTGGCCCATTCCGTGCAGATCGCCGACACCGCCTTCGCCGAGGCGCAGAGCTCGAACGCCCGCATCTCCGACCTTTCCGCTGCGGCATCTGCCATCGGCGACGTCATCAGCCTCATCAAGACCATCGCCGACCAGACCAATCTGCTCGCCCTCAACGCCACCATCGAGGCTGCGCGGGCGGGCGAGGCGGGCAAAGGCTTCGCGGTGGTGGCGGAGGAGGTCAAGCAGCTTGCCCAGCAGACCGCCAGGGCGACCGAGGAAATCGGCTGCAAGGTTTCAGAGATCCAGCAGGCCACCGAAAGCTCGGTGACCTCCATGAGCGGCATCGCGCGGGTGATCTCCATTCTCAAGGAGATCGCCACCACCATCTCCGGCGCGGTGGAAGAGCAGAGCGCGGCCACCGCCGAGATCGCCCAGAACTGCCAGCATGCGGCCACCGGCACCCATCAGGTGATGCAGAACATCTCCGGCGTGGGGCAGGCGGCAGGCATGACGGGCGCCGCCTCCAGCCAGCTCATGTCGCTGTCCTCGGGCCTGTCCAACCAGGCGCAGGAGCTGCGCACGGTGGTGGACGGGTTCGTGTCGGATTTCGCCGCCGCGGCGTGATGGTGCCGGCTGGGGGCGGGCGCGCGGCCGGACCCCAGCGGCATACCTTGCATCCGCTTGCTGCGGCGCCCGTGATTTGGGATCATGGGGCCGCAACTTTTTGCGAGGGCAGGATCGCGTATGTGGAGACGAGCCGTCCCGCCGCTGAATGAGGCCGAACGCGTGAGCGTCCTCGCGGCGTGCGGCATCATGGACGCCACGCCCGACGAGCGCTTCGACCGCATCACCCGCCTCGCCGCCCACATCTACGATGCCGAGGCCGCCTTCATCGGGCTGGTGGACGACCAGTGCCAGTCGCTCATCTCGCTGACATCGAGCGCCCTCGGCCGTAACGTGCCCCGCCGCGACAGCGTCTGCGACATGATCATCGAGAGCGGGCAGCCGATGGTGGTGGGGGACCTGAAGACCGATCCGAGGCTGGAGGGCCATCCGCTGGTGCCGCAGCTGACGCTGCGCTTCTACGCCGGAGCCCCCATCGTCGCCGAGCCGGACCTCGTGCTCGGCACGCTGTGCGTGATGAAGCGGGACCCCGTCGACCCCGACCGCTTCGATATCGGCCCGCTGGTCGATCTTGCAGCCATTGCGGCCGACGAGATCGTGCAATGGCGGCGCAACGCGGAGCTGGCCCGCCAGTCGCAGACCGACAGCCTCACGGGCCTTGCGAACCGGCGCGGCTTCGACGACGCCATCGCCGGCGCGGTGCGCCGTACCCACAGGACCGGGCAGCCGCTGTCCCTGCTGGTGCTCGACGTCGATTATTTCAAGGGCCTCAACGACCTCGGCTGCCACCAGATGGGCGACGAGGTCCTGGCGCGCATCGGCGGCCTGCTCGCGGCGATGGCGCGCTCGCCGCTGGATCTGTGCGCGCGGATCGGCGGCGACGAGTTCGCCGTGATTCTGCCGGACGCCGGCGAGCAGGGGGCGCGGGCGGTGGCCGAGGCCCTTCTGGCGGAGCTGCGCGCCGCGGCGATTCCCCATCCGGCCGGCACCAGCGTGACCGTGAGCATCGGCGGCGCCACCCTGGGCGGAGAGGACGCCACCGCATCAGACCTGTTCAGGCTGGCCGATGCCGCACTTTATGAGGCCAAGCGCGCGGGCCGCGACACCTTCCGCCACAACGCCCTGGAGCTCCTGGAGCGGGCCTGAGCCGGCGCGCGGCGGGTGTGTGTTCCGGAACGGTGTTTCCGGCCCCCCGGCTGTGAATGGCCCGGCGCCGTGCCGGCTGCATGAATGGCATTTATGCATGTCTGATCTGCGTATTTCGCAAGCCTTGGCCCGCGCCTGGGCTGGCTCCGCGCAGCCGCACACGAGCGCGCGCCGGGGTTGCGGCGCATCCGGCGAGTAGGAAAAAACCTTTCCAAAACAAACCATAAGAAAGGGCGGCTTCCCTCGGCAGCGTCTAAAATGATTAAAATATAGTCATTCTATATCTGCGCATTTGCTGGGCAATTGCCTAGGCGGGGGCTGGATAGATTCACGTTCTACCCCTGCCTAGCGTCCCGGAAGACAAGAGTGCGGAGACGATCAGATGCGTTTTGTCACCCCGGGGCTCACTGCGGTGGCCCTCGTGCTTTCCCTCGGCGCGGCGGCGGCGGAAGAGAGCTTCGTTCCCGAGAAGCTGACCGTGGAGGAGCGCATCCCGCCGGGCCCCAACGTGTTCGTTGTGGACCAGCGGTGGGACGGCGCCAGCAAGGTTTCGGTGATCGGCGCCGACAAGCTCGACCGGCGCGGCACCATCAGCGCGGGGCTCATCGCCCAGTTCGCCCTCTCGCCCGACCGGAAGACCCTCTACACCGCCTCAGCCTATGCCAAGCGCATCACCGCCGGCCCCACCGAGGCGGTGCTCCAGGAGTTCGATGTCGAGACGCTGACGGAAAAGCGCGAGATCGCCGTTTCCGAGAAGATGGCGCAGGTGGCGCCGCAGAACAACGCGCTCGCCCCCTCCGCCGATGGCCAGTACATTTTCGTGCAGAATGCGACGCCTGCCACCTCCGTCTCGGTGGTGGACCTGAAGGCGGGCAAGCAGATCGCCGAGGTGCCCATTCCCGGCTGCTGGTCCATCCACCCGGCGGTGAGCGGCCTGCGCTTCACCACCCTGTGCGGCGACGGCACCCTCCAGACCTACACCATTCAGGCCGACGGCACCTTCTCCAAGCCGGAGAAGAGCAAGAAGATCTTCGACGCCGTCAGCGAGCCGCTGTTCACCATCAGCCAGCGGCGCGGCGAGGCCCTGCTGTTCCTCTCCTTCAACGGCAACGTCTTCATCGTTTCCGACAAGTCCGGCCCGGCCCAGCTCGAAGAGAAATTCTCCATCACCGAGGGCCAGAACGGCGCCGACGAGGCGTGGGCGCCCGGCGGGTTCGAGGTGATCGCCTACAACGCCGCCAACGACGTGCTGTTCGTCACCATGCATCCGGAGGCCAAGGAGGGCAGCCACAAGAGCGCGGCCCATGAGATCTGGCCGGTCCAGGTGGCGCAGAAGAAGGTGCTGTACCGCTCGCCGGTGGAGGGCGTGAAGTCCATCGCCGTCACCCAGGGCAAGGAGCCGGTTCTGTTCGGCACCGATGACGAGGAGAAGGTGCTCACCCGCTACGCTGTGGACCCCGAGGCCAAGTTCGCCGCCAAGCTCACCGGCAAGGTGAAGGACATCGGCGAGATGGCCGTGCAGCTCTACGTGGCGCCATGATGGAGAGCGCCTTCACCACGGCATCCCAGGCCATGGTGGCGGCCACGGCCACCACCTTCACGGCCCTGCTGCTGGCCCGCGCCCTCTGGCACAAGCTGAGCGAGCGCGCCGCCTTCACCGGCTTCCTGGCGGACTACCGCCTGCTGCCGGAGCGGGCGGTGGAGCCGGCGGCGTGGCTGCTGGCGGCGATGGAGGGGGCGGCCATCGCCCTCCTGGTGTGGCCCGCCGCCCGTCCGGCGGGTGCTGTCCTCGCGGCGGGGCTGCTGGCGCTCTACGGCGCCGCCATGGCCATCAACATCGCCCGCGGCCGGGCCAAGGTGGAATGCGGCTGCGGAGGCCCCGCCCAGGCGCTCTCCGTGCCGCTGCTCGCGCGCAACGGGGTGCTCGCCCTCATCGCCCTGGCGGCGGGGGTGAACGGGCCCGGCGCTGGCCTCGGCCTGCCGGAGGCGAGCGTCTCCATCCTCGCCGGGCTCACCCTGTGGCTGCTCTATGCGGGCATCGAGCAGCTCCTCGCCAATGCCGGCCAGATGCGCCTTGCCGGGACGCCGCGCGGCGCCGGCCAACCGCCCTCCAAGAATTGAGCTGAAGACATGAATGCCCTCATCTTTGCCGTTGCCGCCCTGTGGCTGCTGGTCCTGGTTCTCATCGGCGTCATCTTCGCGCTGGCCCGCCAGGTCGGCATCCTGTTCGAGCGCGTCACCCCCGTGGGCGCCATGGTGAACGACAGCGGCCCGAAGATCGGCGAGGCCGCGCCCGCCTTCGGCCTGCCCAGCCTCAACGGCGGGGAGGTGACCATCGGCGCCCGCGGCGCGGAGCGCAGCACGCTGGTGTTCTTCCTCTCCACCACCTGCCCCATCTGCAAGAAGATCCTGCCCGCGCTGCAGGACATGCGCCGTAGCGAGGGCCGCTGGCTCGACGTGGTGCTGGCCAGCGATGGCGATGCCGACCTCCACCGCGCCTTCATCACCAAGGCCGGGCTGCAGCAGTTCCCCTACGTGCTCTCCCCCGATCTGGGCATGAGCTTCCGCGTCTCGCGCCTGCCGTTCGCCGTGCTCATCGACGCGGAGGGCACCGTGCGGGCCAAGGGGCTCATCAACAGCCGCGAGCAGCTGGAGAGCCTGTTCAACGCCACGGAGCTGGGGGTCGGCTCCATCCAGAGCTTCCTCGACGCCCCCGCCCACTCCTGAAACGCCCCATTGGAGGCCCGTCATGACCCATTTCATCGACAGCCTGCTGAAGCTGATCGACAAGACCACCGAGAAGACCAGCCGCAAGGCGGCCACCCAGTTCGGCCGCCGCTCCTTCCTCTCCAAGGCGGGGATGGCGCTGGTGGGCGGGGCGCTGATGCCGGTGCTGCCGTTCGATCGCACCGGCGGCGCCGCCTTCGCCGCCGAGGCGGAGGACGAGACCTCCTGCGACTACTGGCGCTACTGCGCTCTCGACGGCAATCTGTGCAACACTGCCGGCGGCAGCACCACCTCCTGCCCGCCGGGCACCTCGGCGTCCAAGGTGTCGTGGGTGGGCACCTGCCACAATCCCAAGAACGGCAAGGACTACCTCGTCTCCTACAATGACTGCTGCGGCAAGGCGGTGATGCCCGGCTCCACCTTCTGCTTCCGCTCCGAGGGCGAGCGCCCCGGCTACCGCATGGGCCTGCACAACGACATCAACTGGTGCATGGCCAACGCGAACAAGGGCTACCACTGCACGGTGGCGGTGCTGGTGGGGCTGGCGGAATGAGGAAGCCTTTCCTTCTCGCGGCGCTGGGTCTCCTGGCGCCGCTCGCCACCGCCGCCTCCGCCGAGGACCTCGGCCGCGGCTTCTTCAACTCGGTCTGCGCCGCCTGCCACGGGGAGGGCGGCGTGGGCACCGAGGGGCTGGCCCCGCCCCTGGTGGATGCCGAGCTGTGGGAGCGCCTGGGCGACAAGGCGCCGGCCTATGTCAGCGGCGTACTGGCGAGCGGCCTCAGCGGCAGGATCACGGCCAACGGGCAGGATTACATCGGCCTCGTGATGCCGCCGCAGGCCGAGGCCGGAACGCCCGAGCAGCTCGCCGCCGCCGCCACCTACGTGCTGCAGGAGCTGAACAAGACCGCGCAGAAGGTGACTCCGGCGCAGGTGGAGGCGGCCCTGAAGGCTCCTCTCGCCCACAAGCAGCTCCGGGCCATGCGCGAGGGGCAGTGAGATGGCGGGGCGCAGGCTTCTTCCGGGGATGCTCTCCGCGTTCCTGCTGCTGCCGCAGGCGGGCCACGCTGGGGAGCTCTCGGCGCGGGCCAACTACCTGCTGCGCTGCTCGGGCTGCCACCTGGCCGATGGCGAGGGGCTGCCGAAAAGCGGCATCCCCGCCTTTCCCGGCTATGTGGACGCGCTGGCGGCGGACGACCAGGGCCGCACCTACATGCTGCATGTGCCCGGCGTCGCCGGCGCCAGCCTGAGCGACGGGGAGACCGCCGCCGTCCTCAATTATGTGGTGGAGACCTGGGGCTCGCCCCGGTCGGTCCGCCCGTTCACCGCGCAGGAGGTGGCGGCCCGCCGCGCTCTCGAGGTGGAAGACGTGGTGCGCCTGCGCCGCGAGATCGCGGCCCGCCTTTCGGCAGCGGGCGCGAAGATGGCCGAATATCCCTGGCCGTGATGGGAGCGGCCCCTCGGTGAAGCCGCCGCGCCGCCCCGCTTTCGCGCGTCAGGCGGCGCGGATGGTCTGCGAGGGGGTTTCGCCGAACAGCGCGTGGTAGCGGCCGGCGAAACGTCCCCAGTGGAAGAAGCCCCAGTCCAGCGCCACGTCTGAGACCTTGCGTCGCGTCTCCCGCGCCGCCAGCAGCGCGCGGCGGGCTCCGTTCAGCCGGTGCAGCATCAAGATGGCGTCCAGCTTGTGGCCGGTGGCATAGAGGCAGGCCGCCCGCAGCCGCTCGTGGGGCACGTCCAGCGCCGCGGCCAGCTCGCTCACGGTGACCGGCGCGTTGGCGTGCGCCTCCAGCCATTCGACACAGCGGCCGTAAAGGCGCGGCTCCTCGCGCATGCTGCCCGCCGGCTGCCCGTCCATGCCGTCGAGAAGCAGGGTCAGCCGGTCCTGGATGAGATCCGGCAGCAGGGCGCGGGCCTCGTCGGGCATGGCCGGCGCGGGCTGGGCGGGCTCGGCGCGGGCATACATATGCAGGAGCGTTCCGAGCCAGGTGAACAGGTCCCGCGCGCGCTGGCCGGTCTGCGGGGCGAACACGCCGATGGAGCGCTGCAGGTTGGCGGCGAAGGGCGCCGCGTCCACCACCAGCATCATCATGTCCGCCTGCGGGCTGGTGACGATGAGGCCCTCGTCCTGGCTGTAGTCGAAGCCGATGGAGCGGCCGGGATAATGCGCCCCGTGCACGTAGAAGCCGCCCGAGGTGGCGGCATGGCTGAAGAGGACGAGGTTGTTGGCCGGGGGCAGGTAGCGCTGCTCGGTGGAAACGTTCATCTGCTCCCGCATCAGCATCACGCCGCCGAGCCGGAGAAGCGCAACCTCGCCCTCGAACCTGCCGGAGGAGAGATGAGTGTAGCGCTGCTGCCAGCCAGGCAGGGCGGCTTCCTGTTCCGAGGCGTCTTGAAACGTCCTCCTGGTGAACATCAGGTTCCCTTGCGCACGTTGATCCGCCCCTCAATACTTACGACGGCGCTCGCGCAACGTCACTCTTCATCGCGCGGGTGTGCGGTGCGGCATCCCCCGCGGGGAGCTTGACCCCCGCATTTCGGGGGAAGCTCCAACATTCGGCGTGGCCCGCCCGGCGGCGGTCTTTTTAACATATTGATTTTCATACAAAATATATCTGGCACGAGAGTTGCGAAATCCTCCGCGAAGTGACGCGTGAGGCCAAATGCAGTTCCATTTCGCTCTCGATTTCGATGGCACCGTCTGCCCGACGGACACCACCGATCTCATCATCGAAGCCTTCGCTGAAGGCGACTGGCGGCAGATCGAGCAAGACTGGCGTGACGGCCGGATCGGGTCGCGGGAATGCCTGTCCCGGCAGGTCGCCATGCTGCGCGCCGATCCCGCCGCCCTGCGCAAGGTGCTGGCCGGAGTCGACCTCGATCCCGACTTTCCCGCCTTCGTCACCGCCGCGTGGCTGCGCGGGGCGAGCGTCTCCATCGTCTCGGACGGCTTCGACCGCATCATCGTCCCGCTCCTGCTCGCCCACGGCATCGACCTGCCGGTGACGAGCAACCGCCTGCTGCCGGCCGGCGCGGACCGCTGGACCGCCGCCTTCTCCAATCTCGGGGAGAGCTGCGCCAACGGCACCTGCAAATGCGCGGCCGTGCCGGGCAACCGGCCCGTGGTGCTGGTGGGCGACGGGCGCTCCGACTTCTGCCTCGCCCGGCGCGCCGATTTCGTGCTGGCCAAGGGGGAACTGGCCGCCTTCTGCACCCGCGAGGGCATCCCTCACCGAAAGATCACGGGCTTCGCCGACGCGCTCGGCTTCCTCGAACCGCCCTGTGCGCCCCGCCCGCGCGACACCAGGGCCGATCCCCGTTCCACCTGCGAGAACCTCCATGCTTGACCGCCAGACCGACGTCGTTTCCACCGCCGATGAACGCGCGCGCCTGCTCGCGCTCGAGGCGGAGTACTGCTCCTACGGCGACACGGTCCATTACACCGACGTGCCGAAGATCTTCGAGCGCTGCGACGGCTCTTTCCTCTATGACGATGAGGACCGCACCTTCCTCGATCTGCAGATGTGGTATTCGGCCGTCAACTTCGGCTACGCCAATCCGCGCCTGAACGAGGCCATGCGCCGGCAGCTCGACCGCCTGCCGCAGGTGGCGAGCCAGTACCTGCACCGCGAGAAGATCGAGCTTGCCGCCGAGATCGCCACCGGTGTGCTGGAACGCTTCGGCGCCAAGGGCCGCGTGCACTTCAACGTGGGCGGGGCGCAGGCGGTGGAGGATTCGCTGAAGCTGGTGCGCAATGCCAGCGGCGGGCGCAGCCTCATGTTCGCGTTCGAGGGCGGCTATCACGGCCGCACGCTCGGCGCCTCCGCCATCACCTCTTCCTACCGCTACCGCCGGCGCTACGGCCATTTCGGCGAGCGCGCGCAGTTCGTGCCCTTTCCCTACCATTTCCGCGGCCCGCGCGGCATGAGCAAGGAAGAGTACGGCCACCGGTGCGTCCAGCAGTTCGCCCGCCTGTTCGAGAGCGAGTACAACGGCGTCTGGGATCCCAAGGCCGGCCAGTGCGAATACGCCGCCTTCTATGTGGAGCCCATCCAGGGCACGGGCGGATACGTCATTCCGCCGCCGAACTTCTTCGCCGAGCTGAAGGAGGTCCTGGACCGCCACGGCATTCTGCTGGTGGTGGACGAGATCCAGATGGGCTTCTACCGCACCGGCAAGCTGTGGTCGATCGAGCATTTCGGCGTCTCGCCGGATGTGATCGTGTTCGGCAAGGCGCTGACCAACGGGCTCAACCCGCTGTCGGGCATCTGGGCGCGCGAGGCGCTCATCAGCCCCACGGTGTTCCCTGCCGGCTCCACCCATTCCACCTTCAACGCCAACCCGCTCGGCACCGCCGTCGCGCTGGAGGTCATGCGCATGCTGCGCGAGGAGGACTTCGCCGCCTCGGTGGCGCAGAAGGGCGCGTACTTCCTCGAAGGGCTGAAGGAACTCCAGGCGCGGCACGCCATCGTCGGCGACGTGGATGGCCTCGGCCTCGCGCTGCGCATGGAGATCTGCGAGGCCCACGACAGCTTCACCCCCTCCAAGGCCCTGGTGGACCGCATGGTGGACGAGGCGCTGAAGGGTGATCTCGTCCACGGGGGGGAGCGCTACGGCCTGGTGCTGGACATCGGCGGCTACCACAAGAACGTCATCACCCTGGCGCCGTCGCTCACCATAAGCCGGGAGGAGATCGACCTCGGCCTCGCGCTGCTGGACCAGCTCTTCACGCGCGTGGCGCCGGGCGGCAGGCGGAAGTGACGGCCATGCGCCTGCGCGTCCTGGATGTCGATGGGTCCCTCCTCCTCCAGCCCCAGCTCATGGGTGCCGTGGCGGCGGGGGACCTCGTCGCGGCCGCCGACCTCTCGCCGCGCCTCCGGTTCCTCGCCGGCCGCGACGGACTGGGGGCGCTGGCGGGCCGGCTCGGCGCGCCGCGGGCGGGCGACATCCATTTCTACGGCTCGGGCGACTTCCACCACCTCGCCTTCCTCCTCGTCAGCCGCCTCGACCAGCCGGTGAACGTGGTCCATTTCGACAACCATCCGGACTGGACGCGGTGGCCCCACACCCTGGGGTGCGGCTCCTGGGTGAGCCGCCTCCTGGAGCGGCAGGAGGTGGCGCGGGTGGTCACCATCGGTCCGTGCTCCAGCGACATCGACGCGCCGCAGATGAAGGCGGCGGACCTGCCGGCGCTGCGCTCCGGCCGGCTGGAGCTGTTTCCGCTTGCGGCGGGCACCACCTTCTATGCCGGGCCCGCGTTCGAGACGGCGGCGGCGACCGGCCGGGCCGGCATCGCGGCGGACGGGCTGTCCTGGCGCGGCATCGGGGCGGGGGACTGGGCCGGGAAGATCGACGCCATCGCTGCGCGCCTGCCGGAGCTGCCGGTGTGGATCAGTCTCGACAAGGACGTGCTCGCCCCCGCCGAGGCCGTGACCAACTGGGACCAGGGCCGGCTGAGCCTCGATGCCGTGCTCGGGGCCATCTCGGCCATCGCGGAGCGCCGCCGGGTGATCGGCATGGATGTGTGCGGGGATTTCGCTCCGGAAGGCCACGACGGCGCGCTGCGCGGCATCCTGTCCTTCCTTGATCGCGCGCAGCGCCCTGAGCCGGCCGGCGACGCGACGGCCGTCAACGGCGCCGCCAACGCCCGCATCCTCGCGCACATGGAGCCCATCCTGCAATGAACGCCGCGATCGTCGCCCTGTTCGCCGCCTCCGTCGCCTGCGACGTGCTGGGCCAGCTCGCCTTCAAGCGCGGGGCGGACCGGCTGCCGGAGATCGGCGTGGTGGGGGCCCCGGCCTTCGCCATGCGGCTCGTCGGCGAGCCGTGGCTGCTGGCCGGCCTTGCCATCTATGCCGTGGAGTTCGCGGTGTGGATGCGGCTGCTCGCCCTAGTTCCGCTCACCATCGCCTTCCCGGTGGCGAGCCTCAACATCATCGGTGTCACCCTGGCGAGCCGCCTGTGGCTCGGCGAGGCCGTGGCCCCCCGGCAATATGCCGGCGCGGTGCTCGTCACGGCCGGTGTCGCCCTCGTCGCATCCAGCCTGTGAGGTTCCATGAGCGTCGATCGCAGCTTCATCCTTGAGGGCGGCCCTGTCGGCGTGCTGCTCATCCACGGCCTCGGCGGCACGCCGGTGGAGATGCGCGACGTGGCGCGGCGGCTCGCCGCCACGGGCGCCACCGTCTCCTGCTGCCAGCTCGCCGGCCATTGCGGCACCGAGGACGACCTGGCCGCGACCCGGTTCGAGGATTGGTATGAGAGCGCCGCCACCGCCTTCGAGGCGCTCGCCGGACGGTGCGGGCGGGTGATCGTGGGCGGCCTCTCCATGGGCGCGGTGCTCGCCGCCCTTCTCGCCGCGCGGGAGCCGGAGCGGGTGCGCGGGCTGGTGATGCTGTCGCCGACCCTGCGCTACGACGGCTGGTCCATTCCCCGCTACAGCTTCCTCCTGCGCCTGCTCATCGATACCCCGCTCGGCCGGCGCTACCGCTTCGTGGAGAGCGAGCCCTACGGCATCAAGGACGAGCGCCTGCGTGCGCGGCTGGCGAGCGCCATGAAGGCGGGCAATCCCGATGCCGGCGCCCTGGGCACGCCTTCCGCGGCGCTGCGCCAGTTCTGGCGGCTGGTGGACACGGTGAAGCCCGTGCTCGGCTCCATCCGCCAGCCGGCCTTTATCGCCCATCCCCGGCACGACGACGTGGCGAGCCTGAAGAACGCAGTCTATCTCCAGCGCCATCTCGGCGGCCCGGTGGAATGCCTGGTGCTGGACGACAGCTACCACCTCGTCACCGTGGACAGGCAGCGCCACCTCGTCACCGACCGGGTGACGGCCTTCGTGAATACGCTGGCGGCTTCCGAACGTCGGGTCGCCGCGCCCGCGACGTCCACGGCCGACGCGCCTCTGCCCGCGGCACCCGTGGTGGCCCATGTTGCGTAGCGCCGGGACATTGACCCTTCCGGTCGCAGAGGCGGGCCCCTGCGCCGGGAGCGGCATGACGGCCGGCGTCGTGGCCGGCATGTCCGCCATCTGCCCGAAGGCGTGGCGCGCGGCCCGCCCGCCGGAGAGCGAGGGCTGGGGCTATCTGGCGGCCTGCGAGGCAGCGCCGATGGCGGCCATGGAGCTGGCGGCGGCACGGGTGGAGGACGCCGGCGGCCTGCGCGCCGCAGCGCCGCTGTTCGCGCTGAGCTACCGGCTCGACACGCCGATCCAGGGGGGGCGGCTCGGCGCCGTGGCCGAGGCCATCGTCCGGCGCATGCCGGGGCTGCTGGAATGGCGCATGCTCGGGGTCGGCTCCGCCTTCACCGAGGCCTGCCCCATCGCTCTGGACCCGCGCCTCGATGCCGCCGGGCGGGCGGAGGCGCTCGCCGCCCTCATCCGGGCGGTGGAGGAGGAGGCGGCCCGGCGCGGCGCCGGCCTCGTCGCCTTCAAGGACCTCGCCCCCCGCGAGGCGGCCCTGGCGGGCCCCGCGCTCGAAGCCGCCGGCTATGTGCAGGTGGAGAGCCTGCCGGTCGCCGTCCTCGACCTCGACGGCTGCGCGGACCTCGACGCCTACCTCGCCCGCCTGTCCCGCGCCACGCGCAAGGACCTTCGGCGCAAGCTCAAGGGCGCGCCGCGGGTGGCGGTGGAATGGCGCTCCTCCATCGCCGGGCTGGAAGCGGAGATCGCCGCCCTCTACGAGGCGACCCGCACCCGCAGCACCGTGCGCTACGGCGATTTCGAGGACCTTCCCGAAGGCTATTTCGCCCGCGTGGCCGAGGCCATGCCGGGGGAGGCCGTGTTCGCCCTCTACCGCGTGGACGGCGTGCTGGCCGGCTTCAACCTGCTGCTGGTGGAGGCGGACAGGGTGATCGACAAGTTCCTGGGCATGGTTTATCCGCTCGGCCCCGATCACGATCTCTACGCCCTGAGCTGGCTGGAGAACGTGCGCTTCTGCCAGCGCATCGGGCGCCGCTTCCTGCAGACCGGCCAGACCGCCTACGCCTCGAAGCTGAGGTTCGGCAGCGGGCTCGAGCCGCGCACCCATTTCGTTCGCCATCGCAACGGCCTGCTCCACGCGGCCGTGCGTCTCGCCGCCCCGCTCCTGTCCTTCCCCCGCTGGGACCCGGAGCTGGGGCGGCGGCAGGGGGAGGAGCGTCCATGACCGGGCTTTCGGTTTCCGTCCGTCTGGCGGCGCTCCTCCTCGCCTTCCTGGGTGTCGACACCGCCACCCAGGTTGCCTTCAAGATGGCCGCGGACAGCATCGGCGACGTGCCGCTCGGCCTCGGCTTCGCTGCGGCCATGGCGGGCAGCGCGGCGGCGTGGCTGGCGGTGGGCTTCTACATCGCCACCTACGTGCTGTGGATGCTGGTGCTGAAGGACACCGCGCTCAGCCGCGCCTTTCCGCTCACGGCGCTGAGCTACGTCACCGTGCCGCTGATCGGCTGGCTCGCCTTCGGGGAGGCCATCGGTCCCCGCGTCGCCGCCGGCATCGCGCTCATCCTTGCCGGCGTCGCCCTCGTGGGGGCGTCGCCCGAGACGGACGAGCAAGGGGTGCCCCAGAGGGAGGAACTGGACCCATGCAGGAACGGACAGTGGAAAAGCTGACGCGGCGCGCGCTGGCCGCCGCCCTCGCCCTCGGCCTGCTCTGCGGCCCCGCGCGCGCCGGCGGCGACATCACCGGAATCTGGATGACCGAGGACCAGGACGGCGCGGTTCTCATCGAGCCTTGCGCCGATGCCCTGTGCGGCCGCATCGTGTGGCTGAAGTCGCCTCTCGACGAGGAGGGCCGGCCCGTGCGCGACGAGAACAACTCCGACTCCAGCTTGCGCGCGCGCAGCTTGTGCGGCATCGCCGTGCTCGGCGGCGCCCGCCCCTCCGGCGAGGGCTGGGAGGGCGGCTGGATCTATGATCCGAACTCCGGCACGAAATACGCCCTCTCCATCCGGCAGGGTGAGAACGATACGCTGGCCGTCACCGGCTTCATCGGCGTCAAGGCCATGGGGCAGACGCTTGAATGGCATCGGGCGCCGGCCGCCCTGAAGCGCTGTGACGGCGCCGCGACACCGTCCGGAAAGCCCGCCGCCGGCAGCAGATCCTGAGGACCCATGACGAGCGCACCCGCACGCGGATTCGAGGACTGGTGGTCGCGGCTGCCGCTGCGCCTGCGGGTCACCTTCTATTTTCTCCTCGTCAGCGTGCCGCCGGTGCTGATCGCCACCTTCATCGCCGCCCAGGCCATCTCGGCGGTATTCGAGCGCAACGTGGAGCAATGGATCGGCGAGATCGCGCGCTTCATGGCAGACGAGACGTCCGAGGGGCGGGAGGAGGCGCAGCGCGCCGGTGCCATCGTGGCCGCCGCGCTCTCCAGCGCCGGTCCCCACGGTGAGCACAAGTCCATCGGCCCCTTCGCGGAGCTGCTGGCCTCGGTGGGCTATGATTTCGTCAGTCTCTACACCGCCGATGGCCGGGTGCTGTTCTCCACCGGAGAGGTGGAGGTGACCCAGCCGTTGCCGCGGGAGGCGATGTCCTCGGTGTTCTTCGCCAAGCGGGACGGGCAGCGCAGCATGATGGTGGGGGCGGTGCAGGAGGTGCGTGTCGGCGACGAGAAGGCGTTTCTTTTCGTCGCCAACCTCCTCGACCAGGCCTTCTTCACGGCGCCGCATACCATCCGCGCCCTCGACCTGCACCTCATCGAGGTGTCCGAGAAGGGGCGCCTGTTCGACCTTGCGGGCATCGGGCGTGCGGCGATCCCGGTGCCGGAGAGCGTCCATGCCGCGCTTGCTGCGGGCGCCGGACTGGTCACGGAGCCGGCGCGCTCAGGCGCCGCCGGGGCGGTCGCCTTCGCGGCGATCCGCGACGACCACGGCCGCCTGGTGGGGATCATCGCCTGCCGGCTGGTCGGCGTGCCCGCGCTGTTCGAGCGGCTCGGCACCTTCTGGCTGTTCGTGGCGCTGGCGGGCATCGCGGCAGCGCTCTCCTTCCTGGTCGGCATCAGCATGTCCCGCCGCCTCACGGCGCCGCTTCGCAACCTGACCGGGGCGGTGCGGGCGGTGGCCGATGGCGACTACCGGATCCGGGTGCGCGAGGAGGGTGGGCGCGAGCTGGAGGAGCTCGCCTGCGGCTTCAACGCCATGGCGGCGCAGCTCCAGAAGCTGCGGGAGATGGAGGCAGCCCTGCGCCACCGCTCGCAGCTCGCGGCGCTGGGACAGGCGGCGGCGGTGATCGCCCATGAGATCCGCAATCCCCTCGGCATCATCAAGACCTCGGCGGAGCTGGTGCGCCGCAAGACCGCCATGGCGCCGGCCGAGGACCGCCTCATGGGCTTCGTTCTCGACGAGGTGGTCCGGATCGACCGCCTCGTGGAAGAACTGCTCAACTTCGCGCGGCCGGCCCAGTGCTCGGCCGTGCCGGTCGATCTCGTCAACGAGACGGTGCGGCCCGCCCTCGGCTTCGTCGAGACCGAGGCGCTCCGCCGCGGGATCTCGCTCGCCGTGCGCCTGCCGGACACGCCGGTGACGATCCTCGGCGACGCCGACCAGCTCCATCAGGCGCTTCTCAACCTCATCCTCAATGCCATGGAGGCGGCGGGGCGCGACGGCCATGTCATCGTCCGGGTGCGGGAAGAAGAGGGACACGTGGCGGTGGAGGTGGAGGACAATGGTCCCGGCGTGCCGCAGGAGGTGCGCGGCACGCTGTTCGATCCCTTCGTGACCACCCGCGTCAACGGCACCGGCCTCGGTCTTGCCACGGTGCGCTCTATTGTCGAGGCGCATCAAGGCGAGGTCACTTATGCCGATGCTCCAGAAGGCGGCGCCGTCTTCACCCTCCGTTTCCCGCTCCCCGCGCTCCCCCTCCGACCCCGCGCCGAGGCCGGCCATGGCGGCTAGAATCCTGATCGTGGACGACGAGGTCCGTCACGGCGAGGTGGTGGAGGCCGCCCTGGCGGAGCGCGGCTATGAGGCCTCCTCCGTCGCCAGCGTGGCGGCGGCGCTGGAATTCTGCGCCGGCCACCCCGTTGATGCGGTCCTGAGCGACCTGCGCATGCCCGAGAAGAGCGGCCACGACCTGCTCAAGGCGCTGAAGGCGCAGCGGCCGGATATGCCGGTCATCATCATGACCGCCTATGCCACCGTGCGCGGGGCGGTGGACCTGGTGAAGGACGGCGCCTTCGACTATGTGGCCAAGCCCCTCGACCTGGACGACGTGGTGGCCACCATCGAGCGCGCGCTCAAGATGCGCGCGGTGGAGAGCGAGAACGCGCGGCTGCGCGCGGAGCTGGAGGGCCGCTACCGGTTCGACAACCTGATCGGGGAGGGGCCGGCCTTCCGCGACGTGCTGCGCCAGGTCATCGAAGTCGCCCCGAGCCGCGCGAGCGTGCTGCTGACCGGCGAAAGCGGCACCGGCAAGGAGCTGGTGGCCCGCGCCATCCACTACAACAGCCCGCGCCGGGACAAGCCCTTCGTCGCGGTGAACTGCGCCGCCATTCCCGAGGCGCTGATCGAGAGCGAGCTGTTCGGCCACGTGAAGGGCGCGTTCTCGGGCGCCACCACGACGCGGGAGGGGCGCTTCGCCGTCGCCGACGGCGGCACGCTCTTCCTCGACGAAATCGCCGACATGCCGCTCGCCGTGCAGGCGAAGGTGCTGCGCGCGCTGCAGGAGCAGAGCTTCGAGCCGGTGGGCTCCAGCAAGAGCGTGTCCGTGGACGTGCGGATCATCGCCGCCACCCACAAGGACCTGCACCAGGAGATCGCCGCCGGCGCCTTCCGCATGGACCTCTACTACCGGCTGGCTGTGTTTCCCTTCGCCCTGCCGCCGCTGAGGGACCGGCCCGAGGACATTCCCCTGCTCGCCGAGCATTTCCTCGCCGCGGCGGCGCGGGAGATGGGCAAGCGCATCCGCGGCCTCGCGCCGGACGCCCTGGAGGCGCTCGGGCGCTACCGGTGGCCGGGCAACGTGCGCGAGCTGCAGAACTGCATGGAGCGCGCCGCCATCGTCGCCCGCGGCGACCTTGTCGGGCGGGCCGACCTCCTGATGTTCGAGGCCGGAAGCGAGCCCGCCGCGCCTGCGCTGCGCCTGTCGGGCGACCTCGATGCGGAGATGGCGCGGATCGAGCGGGAGTTCGTGCTCAGCGCGCTCAAGGACAGCGGCGGGGTGCAGGTGCGGGCGGCCGAGAAGCTCGGCATAACCGAGCGCAGCCTGTGGCACCGCATCAAGAAGCTGGCGATCCGGATCGATCGCGTCGCGGGAGGGGCGGATGGCTAGGCTTGAGGCCTGGAGGGCGGGGGGCTGCCGCGTTCTCGCGAGCGCCGTCATCGCCGTCGTCGTTCTCGCATGCGTGGTCACGGCTTTTCCCGCCGGGGCCATGGCACAGGAGGCCGCCGCGGCGGCGAGCGACGCCTGGATCGTCACCCTCGGCGGCAGCATGGCGTTCGCGCCCACCTATGAGGGCGCGCGCACGGGCTCCCTCTACTTCATGCCGTCCTTCGACATTCGCCGCGCCGACGAGCCGGCGACCTTCAGCGCCCCTGACGACAGCTTCGGCATCGGCCTGTTCGATTTCGATGGTGTGCGCTTCGGCGTGCTCGGCGGTCTCCGCGAGGGACGGCCGGACTGGGTGATACCCGGGCTGCCGGGATACGCCACCACCATCGAGGGCGGCGGCTTCGCGGAGTTCTGGCCGGTGGAGGGACGCCTGCGCACCCGCATCGAGCTGCTCCAGGGGCTGGCCGCCAACGCGGGCCTCGCGGCCAACCTTTCGGCGGATCTGGTGGAGAAGCAGGGGCCCCTCACCATCGCCTTCGGCCCCCGGCTTTCGCTCGGCGACCGCGTGCTGATGCAGACGGAGTTCGGCGTTCCCCAGCAGGCCGTCGCGCTCGGCATCGCCCCGCCCTTCGATGCCGATGCGGGCATCAAGTCCGCGGGCCTCGCCACCTCGCTCTCCTACGACTGGTCGCAGGAATGGACCACGACGGTCTTCGGCAGCTACCAGCACCTGGCGGGCGCCGCGGCCCAGAGCCCGGTGGTAACAGGCACGGGCAGCCCCAACCAGCTCACCGTGGGCCTCGGCTTCGAGCGTTCGTTCACGCTCGGGCACTGACCGGCCGGCCGCAGGTGGATGGCCGCCCGGAGCGGGCGGCCATGGCGCTCACTTGGTGGTATAGCCGCCGTTGACGAGGATGGTCTGGCCGGTCATCCACCAGCCTTCGGACACGAGGAAGCGGACCCAGGGAGCGATGTCCGCGATGTCGGTGAGGCCGGTCTTCGAGAAGGGCGAGAGCGCCGCCGCCGTCCGGTGGTAGGCGACCGCCTCCGCGCCTTCGGCCGGATAGAAGAAGGGCGTGTCCATGGGGCCGGGGCCGATGGCGGTCACCGAGATGCCGCGCGCGCCGAATTCCTTCGCCGCGGCACGGGTGAAGTGCTCCACCGGCGCCTTGGTGCCGGCATAGCTCGCATAGAAGGGCGTGAACGCGCCGAGCAGCGAGGTCACCAGCGTGCAGATCTTGCCGTTGTCATTGAGGTGCCTGCCGGCTTCCTTGAGGAAAAAGAAGGCCGCCTTGGTGTTGACGGCGCTCATCTCGTCGTATTCGGCCTCGGAAATCTCGATCATGGGCTTCTTCAGCACCTTGCCCACGGTGTTGATGGCGATGTCCGCGCGGCCGAGAGCGGCGCTCGAGTCGGCGAACAGCTTCTCCACGGCGGCGGCGGTGGTGAGGTCGCCCTGGAAGGCCGCGGCCCGCGCGCCCGCCGCCTTTACCGCCGCCACCGTCGCCTCGGCATCCGGCCGCGCTGCCTCGCTGTTGTAGTGGATGGCGATGGCCCCGGCGCCGTGCGCGGCGAGGTCGCGGGCGATCAAGGCGCCCAGGTTCTTGGCGCCACCGGCGATGATGACGGTCTTGCCCTTGATGGAATGGTCGGTCATGCCATGAGCCTCCTCGGCAACCACGGGACAGCGCTGTGCTGCCGGTTTCGGCGCTCAACCTACCGTCTGGAAATCCGCGATAAAGAGAGGCAATCTGACATCATCCGTCAGAGCTGACGAACAATACTCGGCCGCCCGCTTGGATCGCATCGACCTTTTCCGCATCTTCACCCGTGTCGTCGAGGCGGCGAGCTTCACCCGCGCCGCCCACACGCTGGGCCTGCCCCGCTCCTCGGTCTCGGCCGCGGTGATGGAGCTGGAGGGGCGGGTCGGAGTGCGGCTCCTGCACCGCACGACACGCAAGGTGGCCCCGACCCAGGACGGACTGGCCCTCTACGAGCGCTGCCTGCGCGTGATCGCCGACGTGGAGGAGACTGAGAGCCTCTTCCGGCACGCCGGCGCCAAGCCCTCCGGCAAGCTCCGCGTCGATGTCCCCGGCCGCATCGGCCGGCTCGTGGTGGCGCCGGCGCTGCCCGCCTTCCTCTACAGCTTCCCCGACATCGATATCGACCTCGGTGTGACCGACCGGGCCGTCAATCTGGTAGAGGACAGCGTGGACTGCGTGCTTCGGGTCGGCCCGCTCGGAGATTCCGGCCTGATCGCCCGCCCGGTCGGCCGGCTCGCGCTCATCAACGTGGCGAGCCCCGGCTATCTCGCCCGGCACGGCACGCCGCGCGCGCCCGGTGACCTGAAGGACCATTGGGCGGTGAACTATGCCTCGCCCGCGAGCGGGCGTGTCGAGGCCTGGGAGTGGGTCGAGGGCGAGGCCACCCGTGTGCTGCCGATGCGCGGGCGGGTCACCGTCAACGGCGCCGAGGCCTACATCGCATGCTGCCTGGCTGGCCTCGGCCTCATCCAGATTCCGGCTTACGACGTCAGGTCCCATATCGCGGCCGGCGAGCTGGTGGAGGTTATGCCGGAGCACCGTGCGGAACCGCTGCCGATGACACTCCTCTATCCGCACCGGAGGCATCTTTCCCGCCGCGTTCAGGTCTTCGGAGACTGGCTGGAAGCGCTGCTGCGGGACATGATCGGGCGGTGAGCGGGGCCACCGGGCCCGCGTGCACGGCCTCCATGGTCGCGTTGAGGGCGAGCAGGTTGGTCTTGCCGGCGATCCGCCCGATCAGGCCGGTGATGCCGCGGATCCGTCCGACGACCTCGGAGAGGGTCTTGACCCTGTCGCGCGCCCGGCCGGCATTCTGCGCGCCGCCGGCCGTGACATCGGCGGAGCGCTTCACCCGGCCTCCGATGGGCGCGCCCACCCGGTCCGTCGCCGCGGTGCAGGCGGAGAAGCGGCCGATGAGGAGCAGTTCGGCCGATTGCGCCACGGCGCGGCGCAGGAACGCCTCCGCCGCGCCCAGCTCGCTGGGCAGCGGCATGCCGGTGGCGAGATCGAGGTAGAGCGGCGACCCGCCGGCGTCCGGCCGCGGCACCTGCACGTAACTGAGGACGCGGAAGCCGCGCGCCGTGAGATCAAAGGCGAAGGCCGCGAGCAGTCCGTCCACGCATTCGAACGGGTCGTGCACGACCAGGCCGGGGCGGTCTCAGCCGCAGGCCTGCGGCGTCAGCCCCTTGCCCGGCGTCGCTCCCTGCGCCTTCGGCCCGCTCATGACATCTCCACCCATCGGCGTGGGCCCGTGCGGCTCCAGACGTTTCCCGTCCCGCAAGCACAGGGCTAAAGATGAAAGTGATGCCGTCCGGGCCTTTGTGCCGGTGCGCGGCAGCGCGAAGGCACGGAACGGCGGGGCCATACATTCGTACATCCGCGAACACTTGCGCAGGCCAGGCGGCCGGAGCGTTTTGCGCGCAACGACCTACGAAAGGCGTAGGGCGTTTCTGCATTGTGCATTTTCTTTTCGCGGACCGGAATCCACTTCGCCTGAAAACGCATTAGACATGAGCTGGCGCGCGCCTTGCTCTTCTCTTCCCGGCCGGCGGCGCGCGCGGCCGCAGGCGGCAGAGGACCGGAAAGCGAGGCGACATGCGAAGCGACTGGGCCGAACCTCATCTCGACACTGTGCTGCTGCGCCCGCGAACGGCATCCCCGGCGCGCATCCTCTTCCTCGCGCCCCACGCGCCGGAGGCGCCGGACTATGCCTGCCGCGCCTTTCCCGGCGATGGCGGCTATCCCGCCTATTACCATCGCGTGTTCGAGACCTTGACCGGCCTCGGCTATCCCGTCCGCACGGCCTCGCGGGCCGATGCTCCGCTGCAGGCGGCGGGCGGGGTGGATCTCGTCTTCTCCCTCATGAACCGCATGGACATGGCCAATCCGGAAGTGTTCGTGCCGGCCCTGTGCGAGTTCCTGCACCTGCCCCATGTGGGCGCGGGGCCCAATATCCGCGCCCTGGCGGAAGACAAGTGGCTGACCAAGAAGGTGGCTGGGGCGGCGGGGCTGCCGGTGGCGCCGGGCGCCATCTACGGCACGCCGGCATCCCTGGCCGCGCCGCCCGCCTTCGCCGGGCCGTACTTCGTGAAGAACCGGTTCGGCGCGGCCTCCGAGGGGGTGTCCGAGGCCTCCATCCAAGATGATTGGAGCGGCGCGGTGCGGGTGGCCGAGGCGCTGATGGCGCGGGGCATGGCGGTGCTGGTGGAGCAGTTCGCCCCCGGCATCGACGTGACCGTGCCGGTGCTCGGCGGGGCGGAGCCGCTGGTGCTCGGCCTCGTGCATCCGCGCTCCGACCGCACGGGCGCCATCGTCACCGAGGAGCTGAAGCGGGACGATCCGCTCGGCTACGCTTTGTTCGAGGCCGGGGGGGCGGAGGTGGCATTCCACGCCGATGCCCGTGCCCTGTGGGCCGTCGCCGGCCCCATGGATTACCTGCGCCTCGATTATCGCTTCGATCCCGAAAGCGGGCGCCGCACCCTCTTGGAGTTCAACATCTGCTGCCACATCGGCCGCTCCGGCGCCATCTGCCTCGCCGCTGGCCGTTGGGGGCTCTCCCAGGCCGACGTGCTCGGCCATGTGGTGGAGTTCTCGCTCGCACGCCAGGGTCGCCGTCCGCTGCGCATCGACCCAGAGGTCCAACGATGCGACCCGTGACGCCGCTGCCGGCCGCCGCTCCGGTATCCGCCGGGCGCCCGCTCGATCTCCTGTGCGAGGTGGCGGTGCCGCTGTGCATACGGTTCGCCGACGATCTTGCGCGCCGCCTCGCCGGCGATTGCGCGCGGGGTGCACAGGCGCTGTCCTGCCATGTGCCCTTGGGCCAGGGCGGCCGCAGCCCCTCGATCGCCTGCGCCAACGACCACGCCGGCGAGCGCTTCGGCGCCGATGTCTCCCTGACCCAGCTTTCGGGCGGCCAGACGCGGGCGCTGATGATCGCCGACACGGCTCTGCTGTCCGCCTCGCCGGTGGTGCTGATCGACGAGATCGAGAATGCCGGCATCGACCGCAAGCGCGCCCTCGACCTGCTGGTGGCACAGGACAAGATCACCCTCGTCTCCACACACGATCCCATTCTGGCACTGCTGGGCCATCGGCGCATCGTGGTGTCCAACGGCTCGGTGGCGGGCGTGATCGAGACCTCGCGGGACGAGGTGGAGAGCCGCGCGCACCTGGAGCGGCTCGATGCGGTGCTGGTGGCCCTGCGCCAGCACCTGCGCGGCGGCGGGCGCATCGCCGCGCTGCCGCCGGTCTTCGCCGTCTTCGCCGCCGATCCCATAACCGACGAGCCCTTTCCATGGACGCGCTGACCCTGCTGCTGAACCGCCGTTCCACCGCCGCACTGGAGGCGCCCGGCCCCGAGGGAGACGCTCTCGACGCCATCCTGGGCGCCGCCGTGCGGGTGCCGGACTTCCAGGGGTTGAGGCCCTACGAGTTCCTGATCGCGGAAGGCGAGGGGCGGGCGCGTCTCGGCCTGATGATGCAGCAGGCCGCGGCGGCCTCGGCCGTGCCGAGGCGGATGTGGCGCGCGCGCCCAACATGCCGCTGCGCGCGCCGCTGGTCATCGTGCTGGTGGCCAAGGCGCGCGACAGCCGCACCGTGAGCCTGTTCGAGCAGCAGCTCACCGCCGGCGGCGCGGTCATGGCCATGCAGATGGCGGCGGTGGCCCAGTGCTATTCGGGCATCTGGCGCTCCAGCTGGCCCATGTTCGATGCCAACCTCGCCCGCGCCCTGGGGCTGGCGGCGGAGGACCGTATCGCCAGCTTCCTTTATCTCGGAGCGCCGGTCCGCGCTCCGGCCGCTCCGGCGGCGGTGAGCCCGGCGCCCTTCACCCGGCATCTGTAGGCGGCCTCGGAGGGCCGCGAGGGGGCGAATTGGCGAAAATATAGGCAATCCGCTCAAGCGACTTGAAAATGGGCGGGGAAACGCCGCATGAATGTCACACGCCCCGTCGAGACCGGGGGAGCGCTTCATGATGCAGCTTTCCAACAGCCACTACCGCACAGCCTTCGAGAATGCGAGCGACGCCATCTTCATCCACGACCCCGCGGATGGGCACATCCTCGAGGCCAATGAGACGTCGGAGCTGCTGACCGGCTACAGCCGGGAGGAGCTGCTGAGCATGACCGTGGCCGGCATCAGCCCGCCGCGCACGCCGTTCAGCGTGGAGCAGGCGCTGCGCCGCATCCGCCGCGCCACGGAGCAGGGCGGCTACACCTTCGAATGGACCATCCAGCCCCGCGGCGGCGCGGAGCTGCCGGTGGAGGTCAACCTCAAGCTCATCACCGTGGAGGGGCGCAGGCTGGTGCTGGCGCTGTTCCGCGACATCCGCGAGCGCAAGCTCTACGAGGAGCGCCTGATCGCCCGCGAGGCCCATTTCCGCCGGCTGATCCAGCATTCCTCGGACGGCATCGCCATCGTCCTGCCCAACGGACGGGTGCGCTATGTCTCGCCCTCGGTCTCCACCGTGCTGGGCTATGACGAACGGCGCGCCACCGGGCGCAACGTGCTCGACTACATCCACCCCGCCGACATCGAGCGGGTCCGCCGCCTGCTGAAGCGCGAGGCGCCCGTCGCTCCGGATGGCGAGGGCGCCCATCACATCACCTATCGCATCCTCCACCGCGACGGCGGCTGGCGCCACCACGAGGCGACGGTGAAGAGCTTCTCCAACACGCCGGAGATGGAGGGCATCCTCGTCAATTACCGCGACGTGACCGAGCGGGTGGTGGCCGAGCGCAAGGCGCGCGAGCGCGAGCGGGAACTGGAGCACGTGGCCCGCTGCCGGTCCATGGGGGAGCTGGCCTCCGCCCTCGCCCACGAGCTGAACCAGCCGTTCGCGGCCATCGGCAACTACATCGGCGGCTGCATCCACCGCATGGAGAGCGGCCGTTTCGATCCGGGGGAGACCCTGGCCGCCCTGCGCGAGGTGAACGCCCAGGCCGAGCGCGCCGGGCGCATCATGAGCTCCATCCTCAACTTCACCCGCCGCAACGACCCCCAGCGCCAGCGCGTGGACGTGAACGAGATGGTGCGCGACGTCGCCTCCTTCATCGACCTGAAGGCGGAGCGCTGCGACGCGCGGGTGGAATATCGTCTCAGCGCCCGGCCGGTGGGCACGGTGGCGGACCCGATCCTGATCGAGCAGGTCATCCTCAACATCGCCTTCAACGGCATCGAGGCCATGGCCGGCACAGCGCCCGGGAGGCGCGTCCTGCGCATCGCCACCGACCGGCTGCCGCGGGCGGTCCGCATCTCGGTGGAGGACAACGGCCACGGCCTGCCGCGCCTGAATCCGGACCAGATCTTCGACGCCTTCTACACCACCAAGAAGGAGGGGCTCGGCATCGGCCTCGCCCTCTGCCGCACCATCGTCGATTCTCATGCCGGGCACATGTGGGCGACGTCCGGCGCCACCGGCACGGTGTTCCATGTCGCCCTGCCCATCGCCGAGGAGGAGGCTGGCCACGCATGAGTCCGCAGCCGCGACCCGATTCCTGCGCGCCGCCGCCGGTCGTCTACATCGTGGACGACGACGACGCGGTGCGCACCTCCCTGCGCTTCCTGCTCGAATCGGTGGGCTGCGACCTCAGGGTATGCGCCGCCGCCGCAGAGTTCCTGGATGCCTACGATCCCCAAAGGCCGGGATGCCTGGTGCTGGACGTGCGCATGCCGCTGATGGGCGGCTTCGACCTGCAGAAGGAGCTGGCGCGGCGCCATGCGGCCCTGCCCATCGTCTTCATCACCGGCCACGGCGATGTGCCCATGTCGGTACGGGCGCTGAAGGCCGGGGCGTTCGACTTCATCCAGAAGCCGTTCAACTACCAGGTGATGATCGACACCATCCAGGCCGCGGTGGCGGCGGGCGTGCGGCTGTTCGAGGAGGCGCAGCGCAACTCGCGGCGCGCGGCGTGCCTCACCGCGCTCTCGCCGCGTGAGCGGGCGGTGCTCGATCTCATGATCGAGGGGCACCAGACCAAGCAGATCGCCCATGAACTCGGCATCAGCCCAAAGACGGTGGAGGTGCACCGCGCCAATATTCGCCAGAAGATGGGCACGGACAGCCTCGCCAAGATCGTGCAGATCGTGTTCGGCGTGAAGGCGCCGTCCGGGGAGGTTCCCGATATCCATTAGGGAAAACCCCTAGAGGTCTGCGAACGTCCCCAATTGAGGGTGATCGCCGCCGCTTTCTAAAGTGACTCCAGAACCCGCGGGACCGCGGGAGCCAGCCGGAAGTCAAATCCGGCGGCGAAACCTGACACTGGGGTCACGATGTCTCACACAGCACAGCGCATTCTTCTTGCCGCATCGTTGGCATTCTGTGGAGCGGGGGTGGCACAGGCCACCGAGGGCGGCGGCGGCGCCTATCAGAACGGCGCCGAGAGCTTCATGACCGGCTTCCTGCCGCCGCCGGGCTTCTACGTCGTCAGCTACAACGAATATTACACGGCGAGCACCTTCAAGAACAGCAACCCCATCTTCAACGACTTTAACGCCACCGCCGCGGCCACGGTGTTCCGCGCCATCTACGTCACCGACGTGCAGGTGCTGGGCGGCAACTGGGCGATGCACGCCTTCCTGCCCATCGCCAGCGTGGACGCCTCCTTCGGCGGCATGTCCGGCCACTCGTCCGGCATCGGCGACATCATCGTCGATCCCTTCATCCTGGGCTGGCACTTCGGCGAGTGGAACATCGTAACCGGTTTCGACATCACGCTGCCGACCGGCAAGTACGATTCAAATTCTCTCGCCAATCCCGGACGCAATTACTTCACATTCACGCCCGTCTTCGCCTTCACCTACCTCAATAAGGAGGGGTGGGAATTGTCCGCGAAGATCATGTACGATTTCAATACCAAGAACCAGGACACCGATTACCAGTCGGGCCAGGAGCTGCACGCGGATTTCGTGGCGGCCAAGCATTTCGGCCCCTTCGCCATCGGTCTCGGCGGCTACGCCTACAGGCAGACCACGCCCGACAGCGGCCTCGGCGCGGTGTTCGGCGGCTTCGAGGGACAGTCGGTCGGTCTCGGTCCGCAGATCATGTACTCCTCTGGAAAGCTCACAGCCGTTGCCAAGTACATGAGCGAGTTCGCGGTCGAGAACAAGCCGCAGGGCGACAGGGTCTGGGTCAACATCGTCGCCGCCTTCTGATTTTTACTTCAAATTTCCGGAGTTCAAGATCATGCCGGCGCAGTCCGTCATCGATGTGTTTTCCTATTCCGGCGGCATCGTCGGCCCCTCGGTGCCCATGCTGGGCCCGGTGGCGGACGGCGGCACCATCCGCACCGGCACCCCTCCGGGCTGCTGGGGCCCCATGATTACCCCGAAGTTCCAGGGCGGCCACGAGGTGACCCAGCCGGTGGCGGTGGAGGGCGCGGAGGTGGGCGACGCGGTGGCCATCAAGATCCGCCGCATGCAGGTCACCTCCCTCGCCACCGCCTCGGGGGTGATGGCGTTCGTGGAGGGGCGCTATCGCGGCGATCCCTTCGTGGCGAAGCTCTGCCCCGTGTGCGGCACCATGAGTCCGCCCAGCCACGTGGAGGGCATCGGTGATGAGGCCATCCACTGCGATGTGTGCGGCTCCGAGGTGAACGCCTTCCGCGTCGCCAACGGCTACGTGATCGTGCTGGACCGCGAGGCGGGGGTGAGCCTCACGGTAAGCAAGGAGGTGGCGGCGAAACTCGCGGGCGAGGCGAGCGACTTCTCGGCTTTGCCGCAGGCCGCCGAGCAGCATTCCATCCTCACCCTCGCCCATGCCGACATCGCGGGTCTCGCCGCCCACATGCAGCCGTTCCTGGGCAACATCGGCACCACCCCTTCGGCCGACATCCCGGATTCCCACAATGCGGGCGACTTCGGCGCCTTCCTCGTGGGCGCGCCGCACAAATACGCGATGACCGCCGAGGCCCTCGCCGCCGCCAAGACCGACGGCCACATGGACACCAATTCCGTGCGCGAGGGAGCGATCCTCATCTGCCCGGTGAAGGTGAAGGGCGCTGGCATCTACATGGGCGACATGCACGCCCAGCAGGGCAATGGCGAGATCGCCGGCCATGCCACCGATGTCTCCGGCGAGACCGAGGTGGAGGTGGAGGTCATCAAGGGCCTTCCCATCGATGGCCCCATCCTGCTCCAGCGTCCCGACGACCTGCCGCCCATGGCCCGGCCCATGAATGCCGCCCAGAAGGCGGCGGTGAAGGCGCTGGGCGCGCGCTACGGCCAGAACGAGGTGGAGGAGAACGGCCCCATCACCTTCATCGGCTCGGCCGCCAACCTCAACGACGCCACCAAGAACGGCCTGGAGCGCGCCGCCGCCGTCACCGGCCTGCCCTACGACGAGATCCTGAACCGGGCCACCATCACCGGCTCCATCGAGATCAGCCGGCTGCCGGGCGTGGTGCGCGTCACCTTCCTCTGCCCCATGCCGATCCTGGAACGCCTCGGGATCGCTCACCTCGTGCGCGCGCAATACGGACTTTGAGGAGTAAAGCCATGTCCCAGACCCAGCAGAAGTGGGCCTCAGCCTTTCCCGAGCTCGGCACCGGCCCCATTCCGGTGGAACCCTGCGTCTCCCCCGCATTCTTCGACGCTGAAATGGAGAAGGTGTTCAAGAAGACCTGGCTGAAGGTGGCGCGGGTCGAGGAGATCCCCAACGCCGGCGACTTCAAGGTGAAGAAGCTCGCCTTCGCCCACACTTCCGTCATCCTGATCCGCGGCAAGGACGGCACCATCCGCGGTTTCCACAACACCTGTTCGCATCGCGGCAACAAGGTGGTGGTGGAGAGCGGCGACGAGACCTTCGGCTCCAGCAAGGCGGCGGTGGTTACCTGCCGCTTCCACGGCTGGGTCTATGACGCCAAGGGCGATCTCGTCTCGGTGCCCGAGGAGGAGAAGTTCCACGCCTGCTTCCACCGCGGCGAGAACGGCCTCACCCCCGTGCGCACCGACGTGTGGGCGGGCTTCGTGTTCGTCAACCTGGATGCGGAGGGAACCCAGGGCCTCGAGGACTTCCTGGGCGGCATGGGCCGGCACCTCGGCGCCTATCCCTATGAGAAGATGCCGCGCGCCTATGCCTACAACACCGTCCTGAACTGCAACTGGAAGGTGGCGCACGACGCCTTCGCGGAAGCCTATCACGTGGCCACCATCCACGCCGGCTCGTTCCCGAACGTGTTCTCCTCCGGGCTTGAGAACGTGCAGCTGTTCGGCCCGCACCGCACCACGGCCGTGTGCCTTTCCATGAATGCCGAGGCAAAGCCGGTGGCGAAGCTCGCCAACTCCATCACCGGCGCCTCGCTGGTGACCAATCGCGGCGCCTCCATGCTGCCGCCGAGCGTGAACCCGGAGCGGCGGCCGGACTTCTCCTTCGAGCTGTCGGTGCTGTTCCCCAACCTTCTGCTGCACGTTTCGGAAGGCATCTGGTTCACCCACCAGTTCTGGCCGCTCGCGCACAACAAGACCCGCTGGGAGGGCCGCTATTACCTGCCCGCCCCCAAGACCAACTCCGAGGTGTGGGCGCAGGAATTCTCCCAGGTTCTCCAGCGCAACGCGTGGCTGGAGGACACCGCCACCATGGAGGACACCCAGGACGCCCTGGAATCCGGAGCCAAGAGCGTGATGCACCTGCAGGATGACGAGGTGCTCATCCGCCACGGCTACCACGCCCTCGAACAGTTCATGACCGCCGCCGAGTGAGGATGACGCGATGACCGAGACCCTTCCCGCGGACTTTCAGGTCCTGGCGCCCTTCGCCGCCTGGGCGCTGTCCACCCAGGATGCCCGCCAGCACAAGCGCATCACCTCCAGCAAGGCCGAGCTGAAGGCCTTCTACGACGCGGTGCTGCCCGAGCTGCCGAAGATGCTGGAATACGTGGACCGCTATCCCCTGGGCGAGATCGCGCCCGAGGCGCGGCCGGTGTTCTGGATGGCCCTCTCCATGGCCGAGGTGGCGCCCCATGTGGAGCTCTACCGCGGCGATCCGAAGGTGCCGCACTCCTTCGACGAGGCCCGCTTCGTCGCCGAGCACGGCCAGATCCCGGCATGAGCGCGGGGCTCTGCGGCGCCGCCGGGCTGGAGGCGCGCCTGGCGCGGCTCGAAAGCCTGGAAGAGATCCGCAGCCTCGTGGGGCTCTACGCCCTTGGCGCCGACCGCCGCAACGACCCGGAGATCTTCTCCGGGCTCTACACCGAGGACGCGGTGTGGGAGGCGGCCGGCTTCGGCCGCTTCCAGGGCCGCGCGCGGATCGTCGAGGAGCTCGCGCGCATCGGCCGCGAAACCATCGTCTGGACACTGCACTACATGACCTCGCCGATCATCGAGATCGACGCGGACGGAACAGGCGCCCGCTGCCGCTGGTGGCTGTGGGAGCTTTCCAAGATCAAGGGCCGGCCCGGCGAGGAGCCGGTGGCCCACTTTCTCGGCGGCACCTACGACACGCGGCTCGCGCGGACGCCGGACGGCTGGCGCTTCTGCTGCGTCACCCTGGACCTGCCCCTCATCAGCCCCCACGAGCCGGGCTTCAAGACCCGGCCGTGACCTTCCGGATTTCAAGGAACATCCCATGCGCAAGATCGCCATCATCGGCGGCGGGCAGGCCGGCCTGCTGCTCGGCTTCGGCCTGATCGACAAGGGCTACGACGTCACCATCTACTCCGACCGCACGGCGGAGCAGGTGATGCACTCGCGCCTCGCCACCACCGCCTTCCTGTTCGAAAGCTCGCTGAAGATCGAGCGCGAGCTGTGCCTCAATTTCTGGGAGGACGTGGCGCCCTACGGCGAGGGCATCCACGTGGACTTCCGCGCCCCGGACGGGGCGGTGGGCCTCTCCGTGCAGGGCCGGCTCGGCGTCAACCATGGCCAGGCGCTGGACGTGCGCACCAAGTTCCACCGCTGGATGAACGAATTTTCCCGCCGTGGCGGACGGCTGGTGATCCAGGCCATCTCCATCGCCGACCTGGAGCGCATCTCGGCCGAGAACGACCTCACCATCGTCGCCGCCGGCAAGGGCGCCATCACCGCCCTGTTCGAGCGCGACGAGGCCCGCTCGCCCCACAAGGTGCCGCCGCGCAACCTCGCCGCCGTGCTGGTGACGGGCTCCAACCTCACCGGCGACCGGCCGTGGCGGGAGATTCCCTTCCGTCCGCTGCGCTTCAATTTCATCGCTGGCGCGGGCGAATACTTCTCGCTGCCCTTCTACACCCACACCAAGGGCGAGTGCCGCTCCTTCCTGTTCGAGGCGGTGCCCGGCGGCCCCATGGACGTGTTCCAGGATGTGAAGGACGGCGCCGAGATGGTGGCCACCGTGCGCGAGGTGGTGAAGCGCCTCACGCCGGACCAGGCCGAGCACGTGCCCGACGACATGGAGATCACCGACGCCAACGCCTGGCTGAAGGGTGCCTTCACACCCGTCACCCGCCGGCCGGTGGGGGTGCTGCCCTCGGGCAACATCGTGTTCGGCATCGGTGACGCCGTGGTGCTCAACGATCCCATCGCGGGGCAGGGCGCCAACAATGCCAACCGCATGGTGAAGGCCTATCTTTCCGCCATCCTGGAGCGCGGGGACCGCCCCTTCGACCGGGCGTGGATGGAGGGCCTGTTCGAGGGCTTCTGGGAGGCGTCCGGCCAGTATACCTGCGGCTTCACCAACGGGCTGCTGGTGCCGCCCACCCCGCCGGTGCTGGAGCTTCTCGGCGCCGCGTCCAAGGTGCCGGCCATCGCCGACGAGTTCTGCGGCAACTTCAACGATCCCACCCGCTTCTGGCCGGCCATCGCCGATCTCGATGCGGCCAAGCGCTATGTGGCGTCGAAGGTGGCCCATGTCGCCTGAAGCTGCGCCCGAAGCCATGCCCGCGGCGGCGCCCGACGGTGCGGAAGCGGAGCGGCGCGCCATGCGCCGCTCCCTCTCCCTCTACGCCACCGGGGTGTGCGTGGTGACCACCCTTTCGCCGGAGGGCGAGAAGGTGGGGCTGACGGTGAACTCCTTCGCCTCCGTGTCGCTCGCCCCGCCCCTGGTGCTGTGGAGCCTCGCCCGGACCTCGCCGCGTCTCGCCCTGTTCCGGGGCGGGACCCATTTCGCGGTCAATGTGCTCTCCGCCGCCCAGGAGGATCTGTGCGCCCGCTTTTCCCGGCCGGGCGCCGACCGCTTCGCGGGGCTCGACGTGGATGCGGGAGCCGGCGGCGCGCCGCTGCTGCCGGGCTGCCTCGCCGCTTTCGAGTGCGCGCGGCACGAGGTGGTGGAGGGGGGTGACCACATCATCCTCATCGGCCGGGTGCTGGCGCACCGGCGCGGCGCGGCGGCGGACGCTTTGGTGTTCTGCGACGGCGCCCTGAGAAGCTGGTCCGGGCTGCGGGAGGCGAGGGCAAATGGCTGAGTTCTCGGGCAAGGTCGCCATCGTCACCGGCGGCGCCACCCTCATCGGCGCGGCGGTGGCAGAGGCGCTGGCGGCGGCGGGTGCGCGGGTTGTCATCGCCGACATCGACGCCGAGGGCGGCGCGCGCGTCGCCGCGGGGCTGGGCGAGAGCGGCCTGTTCCTGGAGACGGATGTCTCCAAAGACGCCGCCATTGCCGCCACGGTGGAGGCGTGCCTCGCCCGCTTCGGCCGCATCGATGCCCTGGTGAACGCCGCCGCCTGCTACATCGACAGGGGCGCGGCCTCCTCCCGCGCGGACTGGGCGGCGGCCTTCAACGTGAACGTGTTCGGCGCCGTCGCCTTCCTGCAGGCGTGCCGGCCGCACATGGCGGCCCAGGGTGGCGGCGCGGTGGTGAACTTCACCAGCGTCTCCGCGCGCGTCGCCCAGGCCGGGCGCTGGGTCTATCCCACCACCAAGGCGGCCATCGAGCAGCTCACCCGCGCGCAGGCCCTCGACCTCGCCGGGGACGGCATTCGCGTGAACGCTGTGGCCCTTGGCTGGACCTGGTCGGCCCCCATCCGCGCCATGGTGAAGGGCGACCGGGCGCAGGCGGACCGCATCGCCCGACCGCTCCACATCACCGGCCGGGTGGGCGATCCGAAGGAGGTGGCCGAGGCGGTGCTGTTCCTGCTCTCGCCCCGCGCCTCCCTCATCACCGGCACCACGCTGGCGGTGGACGGCGGATACCTGGCCCTGGGCCCGGAAGGGCGCGGGCTTTCCCTGGAAGAGGTGGGGCCATGAGCGACACGTTGACGGACGAGAGAGTGCTCTGCCGCGCAGCCGATGTGCCCGAGGGCGGCGCCCTGCGGGTGGAGCTGGAAGGCCGGCCGCCGCTGGCGGTGTTCCGCGTGGGCGGGCGGTTCTTCGTCACCGACGACACCTGCACCCATGGCGATGCCTCTCTCTCGGAAGGCGAGATCGACGCGGAGGAGCTGGTGGTGGAATGTCCCTGGCACGCGGGCGCGTTCGAGCTGTCCACCGGCGCGCCGTGCGGGGCGCCCTGCACCATTGCCCTGCGCGTGCACCGCTTCGAGCTGCGCGGCGAAGACATCGTGCTGGTGGCCTGAGCCATGGCGCGGATCACCCTCGACGATGGTGCAGACTTTGACTGCGAGGCCGGCGACACCCTGCTGCGCGCGGGCCTCAGGGCCGGGCTCGGCCTGCCCTATGAATGCAACGCCGGCGGCTGCGGCACCTGCAAGGTGGAGCTGCTCTCCGGCGAGGTGGAGGTGGCCTGGGAGGAGGCGCCCGGCCTTTCCGAGCGGGACCGGCGCAAGGGCCGTCTCCTGGCCTGCCAGTGCCGCCCGCGCGGGGATTGCCGGCTGAAGGTGCGGCAGGACCCCGCCTGCATTCCCCCGCTGCCGCCGGAGCGGCGCCGGGCGCTGCTGGAGAGCGCGGAGGACGTGACCCACGACATTCGCGCCTTTCGCTTCCGGGTGGAGGGGCCGGCGCGCTTCCTGCCCGGCCAGTATGTGATGCTCGCGCTGCCCGATGGCCTGGAGCGGGCCTATTCCCTCGCCAACCTGCCCAATGCGGCGGGCGTGCTGGAAGTGATGGTGCGCCGCGTGCCCGGCGGGCGCATGAGCGCGCGCCTGTTCGAGGCGCCGCCCGCCGAGGTGACGATTGACGGACCGTTCGGCCTCGCGCACCTGCGGCGGGGCGAGCGGGATGTGGTGTGCCTTGCCGGGGGCTCCGGCCTCGCGCCCATGGTGTCCATCGCTCGCGCCGTGGCGGCGGAGGCGGCGCCGCGGCGCGTCGTCTTCTTCCACGGCGGGCGCACGGGCGCGGATGTGCTGGATGTGGCGCGGCTCGATGCCCTCACCGGCCTCGGCACGCGCCTCACCTATGTGCCGGTGGTATCCGGGGAGCCCGTTCGCGGCCTCGCCCACGGCATGGTGCACGAGGCGGCGGCGGCGTGGCTCGGGGGCAATATCGACGCCTTCGATTATTATTGCGCCGGCCCGCCGCCCATGATGCAGGCGCTGGAAACCCTTCTGGTGCGCGAGGCGGGCCTTCCCGCCGCGCGGGTCCGCTTCGACCGTTTCTTCTGAGCTGCCACCCGCGGGGGAGGCGGGCGGCAGCCGTTGCCCGTCCGCCAGCGGGTCAGCTTTTCTCCGGATCGGAGGGCGCGGAGGTCGCCGTCTTCGGCCGCGCCCCCGGCCGCAGCCTCTCGCGCAGGCCCTGGAACAGGACGTAGAGCGGCGGGATCACGAAGATGCCCAGGAAGGAGGCCGCGATCATGCCGCCGAACACGGGCGTGCCCACGTTCTGCCGCGCGATCTGCGCCGCGCCCTGGGCCACCACCAGCGGATACAGGCCGAGGATGAAGGCGAGGGAGGTCATCATCACCGGCCGGAACCTCAGGCGCGAGCCCTCGGTGGCGGCTTCGAGCAGGTCCTCGCCGTGCTCGCGCCTCTCCTTGGCGAACTCGACGATGAGGATGCCGTTCTTCGCCGCGAGGCCGATGAGCACGATCATGCCGATCTGGCCGTAGAGGTCGAGGGTGAGGCGCCCGACCACGATGGCGGCGAAGGCGCCGAGCATGCCCACGGTGACCGAGAGCAGAACCGGCAGCGGGATGGACCAGCTCTCGTAGAGCGCCACCAGGAACAGGAAGGCGAACAGGACCGCGAAGGCGAGGATGGTGCCGGTCTTGCCCTCCGCCCGCTTCTCCTGGAAGGAGGTGTCGGTCCACGCGCCGGAGAAGCCCTGGGGCAGGGTCTTCGCCGCCACCGCGTCCATGGCCGCGAGGGCCTGGCCGGAGGAGACGCCGTCGGCGGGCGCGCCCTGCACCGTCACCGCGCGCTTGTTGTTGTAGCGGATGAGGGCCGGCGGCCCGATTTCCACCCGCGCCTCCACGATGGAGCGCAGCGGGATCATCTCGCCTTTGTCGTTGCGCACGTGGATGCGGTAGATGTCGTCGATGCCCTTCCTGTCCTCCGCCTCGGACTGCACCTGCACCTGCCAGGTGCGGCCGTAGAGGTTCATGTCGTTCACATAGAGCCCGCCCAGCGAGGTTTGCAGCGCCTGGAACACGCTGTCCAGCGGCACGCCGAGCACCTGGGCCTTGTCGCGGTCGATGTCGAGCTGGATGGAGGGGTTGGTGGCCGTATAGGTGGAAAAGACGCGGGCGAGCCTGGGGTCCTGGTTGGCGGCGACGATGAGCCCGCGCAGCACCTGGGCCAGCACCTTGGGGTCGCCGGCCCGCAGGTCCTGCAGCACGAAGGTGAAGCCGCCGCCGGTGCCGAGGCCGACGATGGGCGGCGGCGCCAGCGGCACCACCGTGCCGCCCGCGATCTGCCGCATCTTCCCGCCGAGCCGGGCGATGATGGCGTCCGCCCCGTCCGCCTTGCCCTTGCGCTCCTCGAACGGCTTCAGCGTCACCACGATGAAGGCGGCATTGGGCTGGGAGTAGTTGTCGATGAAGTTGAGGCCGATGACGGAGGTGAAGTCCTCCACCGCGTGTTCATCCTTGAGCAGCGCCTCGGCCTTGCGGATCACTTCGGTGGTGCGCCCCACGGAGGCGCCGCCGGGCAGCTGCACCACCACGAAGAAGGCGCCCTGGTCGTCCTCGGGCAGGAAGCCCGTGGGCGTCACCTTCGACAAGGCGAAGATGCCACCCGAGGCCACGAACACGCACACCAGCCCGATGAGCGAGAAGCGCACGAGGTGCGCCACCGCCGCCCCATAGGCGTCGCGCACCCTGTCGATGGCGCGCATGACATAGCCGATGGGTCCCTTCTTCGGCCCGTGGGCGGGCTTCAGCAGGATGCCGCACAAAGCGGGCGAGAGCGTCAGCGCATTGATGGCGGACAGGAACATGGCCACCGCCACCGTGACCGCGAACTGGCGGAACAACTCGCCGGAAATGCCGGGGATGAAGGCCACCGGAACGAACACCGACAGCAGCACCAGGGTGATGGCGATGATGGGTGCGGTGATCTCCGCCATGGCCTTCTTCGTGGCCTCGGCGGGGGTGAGATCGGGGTGCTCCTCCATCACCCGCTCGACATTCTCCACCACCACGATGGCGTCGTCCACGACGATGCCGATGGCGAGCACGATGGCGAGCAGCGACACCGTGTTCGCCGAATAGCCGATGGCGTTGAGCACGATGAAAGCGCCGATGAGGCTGACCGGCACGGCGAGGGTGGGGATCAGCGTGGCGCGGAACGAGCCGAGGAAAAGGTAGACCACCAGCACCACCAGCACGAAGGCCTCGATGAGGGTCTTCTGCACCTCGTGCATGGTCTCGGTGACGAAGGTGGTGGGATCGTAGGTGACCTTCCAGGCGAGGTCCTCGGGGAAGGCCTTCGCCAGTTCGTCCATGCGGGCGCGGATGGCGTTGATGGTGGTGATGGCGTTGGCGCCGGGCGACTGGTAGAGCGCCAGCACCGCGGCGGGCCCCCCGTTGAACAGGGTCTCGCGGTCGAGGTTGGCGGCACCGAGTTCCAGCCGCGCCACGTCGCCGAGGCGCAGCACCGAGCCGTCCGGATTGGTGCGCAGCACGATCTTCTCGAATTCCGCGACGCTGGAGAGGCGCCCCTTGGTGCGCAGGTTGAGCTGGAGCTGCTGGTCGTCGGAGATGGGGCGCGCGCCGATGCGGCCGACGGCGGCCTGGATGTTCTGCGCCTTGATGGCGTTCACCACGTCCTGAGTGGTGAGGCCTAGGCCGGTGAGGCGGTCCGTCCGCACCCAGGCGCGCATGGCATAGTCCTGCGGCCCCCAGAGCGAGGCGTCGCCGACGCCGGGAATGGACTTCAGCTCGTCCAGGATGTTGATGGTGGCGTAGTTGGAGATGTAGAGCGGGTCATAGGTCTTCTTCGGCGAGTAGATGGCGAGCACGCCGAGCAGCGCCGAGGACTTCTTCTTCACCGTCACGCCCTGGCGCTTCACGTCCTCCGGCAGCTTGGAGAGCGCCACCTGCACGCGGTTGTTCATGTTGACGGTGTTGATGTCGGGATCGGTGCCGAGCTCGAACGAGCCGGTGAGCGTGTAGGAGCCGTCGTCGCCCGACACGCTCTTCATGTAGATGAGCTTGTCCACGCCCACCACCTGGGCTTCGATGGGTTGGGCGACGGTGGAATCCACCACCTCGGCCGAGGCGCCGGGATAGCTCGTGGTCACCGAGACCTGGGGCGGGATGATGTCGGGATACTGCGCCACGGGGATGGCGAGCAGCGACAGCAGGCCCGCGATGACCGTGACGATGGCGATGACGATGGCGAGCCGCGGGCGGTCGACGAAGACGGAGGACAGCATGGCTCAGCCCTTGAGGCTGGAGGCGGCCGGCGTGGCGCGCACCGCGGCTCCGGGCCTGAGCGCTTCGAACCCCTCCACGACCACAGGGTCTCCGGCTTTCAGTCCCTCCGTCACAACCACGTTCGCGCCCACGGTGCCGCCGGGCCTGATCCGCCGCACCACTGCCTTGCCGCCCTCGACCACGAACACGTAGACGCCCCCCTGGTCGGCGATCAGCGCCGCCTGGGGGATGAGGATGCGCTCTTCGGGGGTGCCGGCCTTCAGCTCCACCCGCACCAGCTGGCCGTCCACCAGCTGGCCCTTGGGATTGGGCACGTCGGCGCGCAGGATGACGGTGTCGGTGGTGCGGTTCACGGAGACATCGACGAAATTGACCCGCCCCACCTCGCCATAGATGGCGCCGTCCGGAAACTTGATGCGGACCTCCACGTTGGAGAGGTCCACTTTTCCTTCCTCCTTCTGCGCGTCCTGGTAGTCGCGCTGGCTCACCGGGAAGGTGACGTACATGGGGTCCTGGCTCACCACCGTGGCGAGCACGCCGCTTTCCGGCCCCACGATGTGGCCCCGGGTGAAGGCGGTGCGGCCGATGCGGCCGACGATCGGCGAGACGATGTCGGTGTAGCCGAGGCTGATCTTCGCCGTGTTCAGCGCCGCCTCCGCTGTGAGCAGCGCGCCCTTGGAGGAGGCCTCGCCGGCCACGGCCTGGTCGCGGGCCACGGCGGTGCCGGCATTCCTGGTCAGCAGCTCCTCGGCGCGCTCGCGCTGGATCCGCGCGAGGTCCAGGGCGGCCTGGGCGCGCGCCACGTCGCCCTCGGCCTGCTGCACGTCCGCCTCGAAGGGGGGCTTCTCGATGCGGTAGAGGGGCTGGCCTTCCTTCACGGTCTCGCCCTCCTTGAACAGCACCGCCTCCAGCACGCCCTTCACCCGCGCGCGGATGTCCACGCGCTCCGGCGCCTCCACGCGGCCGACGAACTCCATGGCCTGCGACACGGGCTTGAGCTCCGCCGGCACCACGGTGACGGCGACGGCCCCTTCCTGCGCGTGGAGAGGCGCGGCGCTTCCCAGGAGGAGGAGGAGGGCCGAGGCGGCATAATTGATGATGACGCGTGACATGCCGTTCCCCCCAACACTCCGGGTGGCGCCCGCGCCGGCCCGAAGCCGGATGAAGATTTCGTCGCCGCACGGAGGGCGGGGCATCGGCAGGGCAGTGCTCAATACCTATTGTGCGGTACTTTTATACATTTATTCTTCTATCGATCGGAAGCTTATCTCCGAACGGGACTCTTGTGGAGCCGAATTTCGCGAGGCCGGTGCGGGGAGCCGCATGTGTCACCCGGCGTGGCCTGCCTCCCCGGAAGGGATGGCGGCGGCATCCGGCGCGGGCAGCGCTTCACCGTCGACCACGCGGCGGACCTCCTCGACGAAAGCCTCGGTCTGCGGGCCGAAGCTGATGTTCGCGGTCAGGCGGTCCATGAGCGTCAGCAGCCGCGCCTTGTCCTGCGGGCTCTCCAGCAGCGCCGGCAGGGTCGCGAGCGCCGCTTCCGGCGCATGGTCGACGATGATGGACTGGCGGCGGATGACCGCCTGCGCCGCCTCGGCCGGCAGGGCGATGAGCCCCACCTCGCTGCCCACCAGATCACGGATCTGCCGCAGTGTGGAAAGCTGGTGTCGGCCGTTGCCGCGGCTCTGGGCCAGCAGGGCGACGCGGACGGCGGCTTCGGTGAAGCCGCCCTCCCGCACCGACGCGAGCGCGGCCTGGACCTCGGCTGGTGGCTTCTCCATGAGGGCGGGGTCCGCCGGGGCGCTCAGGTCCGGGTCCAGCATGGCGCAGGTGCCGTACAGGCGGAAGAATTCCGTTTCCACCGTGGCGTCGCGCAGGCGGCGGAAGAGGTCCCAGCCGGCCGTGATGGCGGCGGCGGCGAAGCGTTCGGCGGCGGCATGGGGGCCCTCCTCGTCCCGCGGGGTGCGCTGGCTGCGGGCGAAATCCGCGAGCGGCGCCAGCGCCGTGAGGAAGGGGTTGAGATCCGAGAGGCCCCAGCGCGCCGCCCGCAGCGGGTGCGCCACCCGCAGCGCCCGCCCCATCTCGGGCGTCACCAAAGCGGAAAGCGGGGGGTGGACCAGCGCCTCGTAGAGGCGCGAGACATGCTCCGAGACATTGGCCACCACCTCGAAGGGGATCTCGTCGCGGCGGTCGTATTTCTGGAGCCGGGCGAGCTCTTCCACCTGCCGCTCCATCAGCGAGACGTCGTATCTCACCTCGCCGTCGACATTCTCCTCCACGATCCGCATGCCATAGAGGCCGGGCGGCAGCGCTTCCACGTATTCGACCAGATTCACGATCTGCGCGTGCTCGCGCCGCGCGATGGCGCCGGACACGAAGATGCCCAGGTGGCCGACGCTGTCGTGCATCATCCCCACCACCACCTGGCCGGCATCCTTCAGGGCCTGGGTGGTGGGGTAGATGTCCGCCACCCAGTTGATGGCCTGCTGCGGCGGGGTGATGTTGTCGCCGAGCGAGGCGAAGACGATGATGGGCGAGCGCACCGCCTTCAGGTCGAAGGTGCGGCCCGGCGCCCATTCCGCCTTCCCGGCGGCGAGCTTGTTGCCGACGAACAGGTTCTCGACGATCCACTTGATCTCCTCCCGGTTCATCAGGAAATAGCCGCCCCACCAGCGCTCGAAATCAAGGAAGCGTTCGGGCTCGCTGTCGATCCGGGACCAAGGTTGTAGTATTTTGTGAAGTATGTGTTGGCCGGATTCAGGTATTCGAAGTTGTCCACCAGGTGCGCGCCGTCGAATACCCCGCCGCCGAGATCGGAGGCGAGCAGTGCGGTCCAGGAGCCGCCCAGGACCCCGCCGGCATAGCGCATGGGGTTCTCCGCATCGTTGCCGGCCCAGTAGGACATGGGAGCGCCGTTCACCACCACGGGGCCCACGCCGCCGGGATCGAGCGCCGCCAGCAGCATGGCCGCCCAGCCGCCCTGGCAGTTGCCCACCACCACCGGCTTGCCGCGGGTGGGGTGGCGCTCGCGCACGATGCGCAGGAACTCGGATTCCGCCAGCGACACGTCGGCCAGCGTCTGCCCCGGCACCGGCTCGGGGAAGAAGGCGACCACATAGACCGCGTGCCCCGCCTTCAGGGCGAAGCCCACCTCCGAATCCGCCTTGAATCCGCCGATGCCCGGCCCGTGGCCGGCGCGCGGATCAATGACGAGGAAGGGCTGCTTGGCGGGATCAAGCGCCACGCCGGGCGGCGGCAGGATGCGCAGCAGCGCGTAATTGCAGGGCCGCGCGAAGGTGCGGGCGTCGGCGATGGTCTCGTGGTCGAAGGCGAGCAGCGGCGGCTTGCCGGCCTTCTCGTGGGCGATCCAGTTGTTGCCGCGCTGGCGCAGCGTGTCCCAGAAGATGAGGGAGCGCTGCATCGCATCGAAGGCGTAGGAGACACCTTCGCGCCAGACGGCGGCGGGCTCGGGTGCTCGGGTGGCGGCGAAGGCGCCGGCGGCCTCGCGCATCGCCTCGCCATAGGCGAAGATCGCCTCGCCCAGCCGCAGCCGGTACACCTCCGCGATGCGACCATACATCTTCCTCATGTCCGTGGGGTGCATGGAAGCTTCCTCCGCATTCCCCCGCGGCCCGGCGATGAAGTCGCGCCCGCCCGCCCTGTCCGTGCGCAGCAGCGCACGCCGCCGAGAGCTGAAGCGTTTTTCTCTATCGAAATACCAAATCGCACGCACGACTACATCAGGTCATCGTATAAAGTGCGCATGGAACCCGTGGTTCCAAGTCATTCATATTTTTGTTGCATCTGACAGCGTGGCAAGACCTTCGGCGGCATCGGAGGTCCATCCCCGCAGCACCAGCTTCTCGTTCACGGCGCGGCGCAGGATGGGGAAACGGCGGCGTTCTGCGGCGTGCGGCCTCGTCGCAGGCTCCGAAGTGGCGCCCAGGGATATGCTCTGCATGGGGGCCACGACGGTGAGGCGATCTCTCCGAGTGATACACTTGATGTCGGCATCGCCCGCACCTCGATGCTCCTTCTGCCGGCTCGCCGATGGTGCCCGCAAGGTGCGGCAGCGTGGTTCTCGATGTGCTCATGGGCACAGCTTTCTGGAGGACCAGGGCCGTCCCCACCGAACAGGGCATTCCGTTTGCATGAGCGCCGGTGAAGCATTGTCGCCCGCATTTTGGCTGGCGCCTCATCTCTCAAAAACGCCTGGGTGTTGAATGATGTACGGCTGTTCGTCGTTTTCGTCAGGCTTTGTGCGGATTTCAATCTACTGAAAGGGGGCGAAAAACAAATTTTCGGAGGTGCCCCCATCGGTCACCGGTGAAGTGCCGAAAAAACACATGCATCCAAGCTTTCTCCTTACCGGATGGAGCCTTCCCAAAGCAGTCTCTTTGGGCTAAATGCCGGTGAAAGTCTGAGGGCATGGCGCTGCCTTCGTGCTCCTGCGTGTCTTGGTTGTAATTTTCTTTAGCTCAATCTAGGACTGTTCGATATGGGTTGGGAAAATGTCGATGATTTCCACCAAAAGATACGACTTCTTTCCGATGCCGACTGGCTTCAATGTTTAAATAATTCGTCGCTGTCCAATGTGGTGAATGAAATATACATGCCGACCTTCCCGCCGGAGGAGCTTCAGGTTGGCGTTCACGGGCATAGTGGCAGGCATTCGATATTGGAGGCGTGGAATTATTATATAGAAGTGAGAAATTATGCGTTATTCTGCCAGCATGAGTTCCATCCAGCCCGTCGGTTGTTGGATTTCGGGAGTGGATGGGGGCGCATTTTGCGGCCTTTCATGCGTGATGTTCATCCCTCAAATATTTTCGGGGTTGAGCCAAATTCAGCAAGAATCGTAACTGCAAGAAATCACAATCCTTACGTAAATTTCATACAATCAAGATATTTGCCACCCTTGCCGGTTGCCAGTGATTCTGTCGATTATATTGTCGCTTGGTCTGTATTCTCGCATATTGATGAATTTTCGACCCGGAAATGGTTTGGTGAGTTCCATCGCATCCTGCGCCCAGGTGGGGTTCTGGCCGTTACCACGCAGCGCCTCGATTTCATCGAAACCTGCGAGGCAATCAGAGCGCGGAAGCAGGCGGGCGAAACGCTCTCACATCCATGGCATGAAGCTCTCGCAAGGAGCTTCGTTGATGTTGAAGCATGCAAAAGCGCCTTTGAGCGTGGGGAGTATCTGCATTCTGCGACGTCCGGGGCCATTCCGAAACTCGGTGCCCGCTATGGCGAAGCAATCATTTCGCCGAATTTTGTAAAACGGGAGCTATGCGAAGGTTTCGATTTCATAGATTACGTCGATAATCCAAATCGGCTCCCTCAGGCGCTGATCGTCATGCAAAAGAATGCTTAAGTATATTTGATATAGATTTGAGTTTCGCGAGTTATTTTTTCCTTAAAATATGATCTGCTTCGATAAGTTGGACCGTCTCTGGCGAGAAAAGGACGTGAGGATGCCAGGTGGGCGCGTTATTCGTGCGTGGGCGCATGAATAACGCGTGATGGAGTTGGGTGGACTCCGTCTTCCCATGCGAGCAAGTGCTTCCCGTGCCTGATTCCGCCGTGGGGGAGCGGCGGCGAGTGGTTTGGAAAACCTCGCCGCCATGCCGAGTGGTCCTCGGGATCGGAGCCGAACATTGCGCGGTCAGGCCCGCTGGTTCCAGGGGGCGCGGGTCAGCAGCAGGCCGAGGCCGCAGGTGTCGGTAATGCCGGCGAATACCAGGCCGGCGCCCACGAAGGCGGAGAGCAGGATGAATAGCGGCTGGACCAGCCACGCCAGCAGCACGCCCAGCACCACCAGGCTTCCTGCCGCGATGCGCACCTGGCGCTCTAGCGAGATCACCTTGCGCGCGCCCCGTGCCACGGGGTAGCCGGCCGCATCCCAGGCGGAGGTGCCGCCTTCCACCACGAGCACGTTCTTGAAGCCCGCCTTCTCGAATACGGCGGCGGCGGCCTTCGAGCGGTTCTGGGTGCGACAGATCAGGTAGAGGGGCTTGTCCCGTTCCACCTGCCCGGCACTCTCCAGCGCCTGCGGGTCCAGAGTGTCGAGCGGGGCGCTGCGCGCCTGGGGAATATGCACCTCGCCATATTCGGCCGGCGTGCGCACGTCGATGAGGGTGAGGGGACCCTGCGCGATGCGCTCGCGCAGGGTGTCGATGGAGATGAGAGTTGCCATGTCGGCCCCGTGCCATCGGCCCCGGTCTTCGACCGGCGCCAGTTAAGTTTCGCTCAAGCGCCGTGCGGGCTTGCCAAAGGCCGGTGAGAAAAGCTCACTGGCCTTTGGGATCAGCCGCGCGGCAAAGCGTGGAGGGCCTCGACCAGGGCATCCACGTCCTCGCGCGTGTTGTAGAGCGCGAGCGAGGCCCGCACCGTGGTTTCCACGCCGAAGCGGCGCAGGGCCGGCTGGGCGCAATGGTGGCCGGAGCGGGTGGCGATGCCGCGCTTGTCCAGGAATTTCGCCACCTGCTCCGTATCCTTGTTGCCGATCACGAACGACAGCACGCTCGCCTTGTTGCGGGCGGTGCCGATCAGCCTGAGATCCCGCACCGTGGTGATGGCGTCCGTCGCGTAGGCCAGCAGCTCGTGCTCATAGGCGGCGATGGCCGGCAGGCCGACGCTCTCCAGATAGTCTACCGCCGCGCCCAGCCCCACGGCGCCGGCGATGTCGGGCGTGCCCGCCTCGAACTTCTCGGGGATACCGTTGTAGATGGTCTTGGCGAAGGTCACGTCCTTGATCATGTGGCCGCCGCCCTGCCACGGCGGCATGGCCTCCAACAGCTCGGCGCGGCCGTAGAGGATGCCGATGCCGGTGGGGCCGAACACCTTGTGCCCGGAGAGCACGAGAAAGTCCGCCCCCAGCGCCTGCACGTCGATGGGGATGTGGGGGGAGGATTGCGCCGCGTCAACCAGCACCGGCACGCCGCGGGCGTGGGAGAGCGCGATGATCTCCTCGACCGGGTTCACCGTGCCCAGCGCATTGGCCACGTGTGTGATGGAGACGAGCTTGGTGCGTCCGTTCAGCAGGGCCGCGAACTGTTCCAGGATCAGCTCGCCCCGGTCGTTCACCGGCGCCACTCGCAGCACCGCGCCCGTCTGCTGCGACAGCAGCTGCCAGGGCACGATGTTGGCGTGGTGCTCGATGGTGGAGACGATCACCTCGTCGCCCGGCGCGATGTTGGCGCGGCCGAAGCTCTGGGCCACGAGGTTGATGGCCTCGGTGGTGCCGCGCACGAACACGATCTCACGCGTCTGTGCGGCGCCGATGAAGCGGCGCAGCTTCTCCCGCGCCCCCTCGAACAGGTCGGTGGAGCGCTCCGCCAGCGTGTGGGCGGCGCGGTGGATGTTGGAATTGTGCCGCGCGTAATATTCGCTGGTGGCGTCGATCACGCTCTGTGGCTTGTGGGTGGTGGCGGCATTGTCCAGCCACACCAGCGGGTGGCCGTGCACCTTCTGGTGCAGGGCGGGGAAGTCTCGCCGCACCTTCTCCACGTCGAAGCCTGCCAGGGCCGGGCCGTGCCCCCGTGCGGGCAGCGCCGCCGCGTTGCGGGAGGTGCCGGGGGTGAGGAAGTAGAAATCCGAGGCGGCGAACGGGTCCGCCCCCGCCGGATTGTCCACCACCCGGATGCGCGACCAGCCGTTGCCGTCCGTGCTTCCCGGAGCTGCGGCGCGTGGCTCCTCGACGCGGCCGAACGAGGGGCTGTCGGCCCCAGCCGCCCGTAGCAAGGGGCCCAGTTCCAGTGCGCCCGTGTCGATCTGCGGGGCCGCCGGCTCTGCGGCACGCGTCGATTCCAATGGATCGATGACCGGATGCACCGGCGGCAGGCTTTCGCTCACCTGGTGCGGATCGGCGCTGCCCAGGGCCACGCTCGCCGGTGCGCCCTGGGAATAGGCGCGGCGGCTGATGGAGGGCTCGGGGCCCGGCGCGAGATTGGCGGGGGCAAGCCCCGCCGGGCTCAGGGCCGAGGTGGGGATGGCGGTTTCCGCCAGCGTGGCGGCATCCGCGCGCGGCCAGCCCGTGTCGGGCCAGGCGGCGTAGGGAAGCGGGGCGCTGGCGCCCCGGCTGAACTCGTTCCAGATCTCATTGGCCAGCCGGCCGATCAACTCGGTCTGGAAGGGGTCTCCGGCCAGGCCGGAGACGTTGTTTGGAAAGGCGGCGCCCAGGGCGCGCGGATCAGGCGTAGTCATGATAGCGGCCGATCAGCACGTTATCGAGGCGGCCGATGGCATCCTCCACCAGCACGGCGGCCGAGAAGTAGCGCGTGACGAGGTGCGACGCGATGGAGTGCTCGTTGGTGCCGGAATAGCGCACGGACAGGCCCGGCTCCACCTCGCCGGTCACGCCCACCTTCTGCAGGCCCACCACGCCCTGCTCGGCCTCGCCCACGCGCAGCAGCAGGATGGAGGAGGAGGCGACGCCGGTCTGCGGGTCCACCTGCACCGGCACCTTGTCGCTCGGCACCAGCGGAACGCCGCGCCAGGTGAGGAAGGGCGAGCCGTAGAGGTGCACCACCACCGGCGGGACGCCGCGGCGCGTGGCCTCGCGGCCGAAGGCGGCGATGGTGCGCGGATGGGCCACGAAGAAGGCGGGCCGCTTCCACACCAGCGCGATCAGGTCGTCGAGATCGTCCGGGGTGGGTGGGCCGGAACGGGTGGGAATACGGAAGCGCGGGCTCACCTCGTGCAGCAGGCCGAACTCCGCATTGTTCAGCAGCTCCCACTCCTCGCGCTCCTTCACGGCCTGCACCGTGAGGCGGATCTGCTCGCGCAGCTGGTCGATCTCGTTGGAGTAGAGGTCGGTGATGCGGGTGTGGGTGTGCAGCACCGTCTGGATGGTGGAGAGGTGATATTCGCGCGGGTGCTCCGCATAATCCACGAAGGTGGTGGGCAGCAGCGGCTCGCCGGCATGGCCGGACAGCAGGCTGACGGCGCGCTCGCCGAAGGCGTTGGTGCGCTGCTCGGCCTTGTTGCGGGCCGTCACGCTCGCTTCGATCTTCTCGCGCAGCCCCTTGATGGTGTCGAGCTTCTTCAGGTCGAGGGTGAGGAGGGTCGCCTCGGAAAGCGCCTTCACGGCCGGGGCGTGGATGCTCTCGCCTTCCAGCGCCTCGGCGCCGAAATAGTCGCCCACGGTGGCGAGGCGCTGCCGCAGCTGGCCGCCGAACGGGCCGCCGACGAACAGTTCCACCGTGCCTTCGGCCACCACGTGGAAGTGCCGGGCATCCTTGTCCTGCTTCACGGCCACTTCGCCGGGCGCATGACGGGCCGGGGTGAACGCTCCCGCGAGGGCGGAGAGGGTCTCATCGTCCAGGTCCGCCAGCACGGGAATGTGGCGCAGGCTGGCGGGCTCGATGGTGTTTTCTGAGGTGATGCGCAGCAGGCCCGGACGCGGCACCACCACGGAGCGGCGGTTGACGCGGTAGACGCCCCCGGCGACATCGACCCAGGGCAGAAGCCGGTGCAGCCAGCGCGGCGTGTTCTCCGCGTTCTGGACGACGGTGACGCTGGCGGTGGCGAGATTTCGTGCAGCGGCGGCGCTGACACTCAGCCTCAGGTCACTCATTTACACGCACTCCTCATGATGCCCTTGCGAACGAAGGGGTGGCAGGAACTTTGCGAAGGGGAGGCCGGGAAGCCGCTCAGATGCCGTCGCCGAACATCTGGTCCATGGTCAGGGCCGGCTGCTGGTTGGCGGACTGGCGGATGATGCGGGCGGGCACGCCGGCCACGGTGGAATAGGGCGGCACGTCGTCGAGCACGACGGCGGCGGCGGCCACGCGGGTGCCCTCGCCGATGGTGATGTTGCCCAGCACCTTGGCGCCCACGGAGAGCAGGACCCCGCGGCCGATCTTGGGGTGGCGGTCGCCACGCTCCTTGCCATTGCCGCCGAGGGTGACGGACTGGAGGATCGAGACGTCGTCCGCCACCACTGCGGTCTCGCCGATGACGACGCCGGTCGCGTGGTCGATGAACACGCCGGAGCCGATGCGCGCCGCCGGATGGATATCCGCCTGGAACACCTCGGACACCCGGCTCTGCAGCGCCAGCGCGAGCGTCACGCGGCCCTGTGTCCACAGCCAGTGCGCCACGCGGTAGGCCTCCAGCGCCTGCAGGCCCTTGTAGAAGAGGAACGGGTCGAGATAGCGCCTGCAGGTCGGGTCGCGCTCGCGGATGGCCGCGAGGTCACGGGTCAGGGCCTGGCGCAGGCCGGGCTCCGAGGCGAACGCCGTCAGGCTGAGGTCCCGGATCGTGAGCGCGGTCACGTCGCCCCCGCCGAGGCGCTGGCCCAGGCGATGGGAGAATGCGGTGGTGATGTCCTGCTGGTCGAGGATGGTGGTCTGCAGGGCGGCGGCCAGGAGCGGCTCTTCCAGCACCGCCGCCTCGGCTTCGTGCCGCAGGGTGTGCCACAGGCGGTCGCCGTCGTCGGCATCCGGGCGTGCGCGGCGGGCGTCCTGCGCCGTTCGGGCCGCTTCGATCCTGGTCTTGATGAAGGTCACGGTGGCTCCCTTCCATTTCTAAATTACATTAAATCAATCGAAAAAGAAAAATAAACCGCGGTCAAGGGGGAAAATTGGAGCGCGGCGGCAATCGGGTGAGGCGTGGAGGGGGCGCGTGGACGGCAAGCTCAGCGCCGGCACAGGTTTGTCGCGCGCCGTCCCGCGAAAACGCGATCTCAGCCGTGCGAAAATCTGAAGGGTACGGGGTGCGAGCAGGAGTTCGGAGGTTGGCGCCATGATGGCGGGGAGGGGGCGAGGCCTGCCCTCACCGCAAGGCCGAAAGCCGCGGCGGATAAAGGCAGGACGGCCGATTCGCCTGGAGGCGCTGTCGCCGGCGGCCGTTGCGCGGTCCACAGCTGCCTCGCGCCTCTGATGCCGAGTGCGCATGGCGTGTGCGTTCCGGCTCCGTCGATATACTAATTTGACTTTTTCTATCGACTGAATTGATTATTGCTGCCCCGCCGGTGCATGGCGGACTCGTCGTGTCCTCCGTTCCCTCCCTCAGGAAGCCGCCCATGACATTCCCGCTTCGCCGTCTGGCCGCGCTCGCGGCCCTCGCCGTGCCGGTCGCTCTCGTCGCCCTCCTGCCGGGAGCGGCGCGCGCGGACGACCTCGCCGCCATTCGCAAGACCGGGGTGATCAACATCGCGGTGTTCGATTCCAATCCGCCCTTCGCCAGCGTCGATCCCAAGACCGGCAAGCTCGCTGGCTACGACATCGATTTCGCCGACGCGATCGCCGAGCGGCTGGGCGTGAAGCCGCGCCTCATCGCCACCAACCCTGCCAACCGCATTCCGCTGCTGCAATCCGGCAAGGCGGACCTGATCGTGGCGGACATCACCATCACCCCCGAGCGGGCCAAGGTGATCGATTTCTCCACGCCCTATTTCGTCACCGGGCAGAAGTTCCTGGTGCCCGCCGGGTCGCCCGACACACTGGACGCCTACTCGGCCGCCCGTATCGGCGCGGTGAAGGGCACAACGGGCGAGCAGGCCATCAAGGCGCGCTACCCCAAGGCCAAGGTGCTCTCCTACGACGACATCCCCTCCGCCTTCACCGCGCTGCGGCAGGGCAACGTGCAGGCCATCACGCAGGACAGCACCATTCTCGCCGGCCTGCTCGCCGGCGCGCCGGACGGCGCGAAATACAAGATCCTGGCCGAGCCCCTGAGCCGGGAGGATATCGGCGTCGGCGTGGCGCGGAACGCGCCCGCGCTGCTGGCGGCGGTGAACGACATCCTGGTGGGCCTCGAGAAGGACGGCACCGCGCAGAAGATCTACGACCGCTGGTTCGGGAAGGAGTCCAAGACCCCCGAGCCGCGCGGCTTCACGATCGCGAACCGCTGATGCGCCGCCTCCCGTCACGGGAAGGGGATCTGTAAGCCGCGCGAGGCAGGGGGATGTCACATGAGCGAGCCAGGGGGCGCGCAGGCGCCGGCGATCGAGTTCCGAGGCGTGCGCAAGCGCTTCGGCGAGGTGGAGGTGATCGGCGGCGTCAGCCTTTCCATCCCCAGGGGGCAGGTGGTGGTGGTGTGCGGCCCCTCGGGCTCGGGCAAGTCCACCCTGGTGCGCCTCGTCAACCGCCTGGACACCCTCTCCGAGGGCGAGATCCTCATCGACGGCGTGCCCACCGCTGCCTTCGCCGGCCGGCAGCTGCAGAAGCTGCGCGAGGGCATCGGCTTCGTGTTCCAGCATTTCAATCTCTATGGCCATCTCACGGCGCGTGAGAACATCACCCTCGCCCCGCGTAAGCTCCTGGGCCTCTCCGCCGCTGCGGCGAACGCCCGCGCCGATGAGCTGCTGGCGCGCGTGGGGCTGTCCGGCAAGGCGGAGCTGAAGCCCGCCCAGCTCTCCGGCGGGCAGCAGCAGCGCGTGGCCATCGCCCGCGCGCTCGCCATGCAGCCGGCCATCCTGCTGTTCGATGAACCCACCTCGGCGCTCGACCCGGAGATGATCGGCGAGGTGCTGGGCGTGATGCGCGAAATCGCCCGCAGCGGCACCACCATGCTGGTGGTGACCCACGAGATGGGCTTCGCCCGCGAGATCGCGGACCGGGTGCTGTTTATCGATGGCGGGCGCGTCCTGGCCGATGCCCCTCCGGCTCTCTTCTTCAACAACCCGCCGCACGCGCGCATCCGCCGCTTCCTGGCGCAGCTGCTCTCGCCCATCCACAACCGGGAGGAGGAGCAGGCCGATGCTTGAAGGTGGCATTCACGGCTGGCTGGCCGTCCTCAGCGGCCCGCCGTTGCATTGGCTCGCAACCGGCGTTGTCACCACGCTCGCCGTCAGCGTGGCGGGCGCCCTCGGCGCCAGCGCCCTGGCGGTGGTGCTGCTGGGGCTCAGGGTGTCGCGCCTGCGGCTCGCGCGCGGCCTCGCCACGTCCGTCATTGCGGTGTTCCGCAACTCGCCGCTGCTGGTCCAGCTCTTTTTCTGGTACTTCGCGGCCTACACCGTCCTACCCCAGGGTTTCCGCGCCTTCGTGGTGGACAACGACCTCGGCAGCGAATGGCTCGCGGGGCTCGACATCCTCTCGCCCGAGTTCATCTGCGCGGCGTGGGGCCTCGCCGTGTTCGGCGCGGTGTTCCTGGCGGAGGAGCTGCGCGCCGGGCTTGCCGCGGTGCCGCGCGGCCAGCGCGAGGCGGCTGAGGCGCAGGGCTTCTCCGCGCCGCAGGTACTGCTCCATGTGCTTCTTCCGCAGGCGGTGGCCAATGCCTGGCAGCCCATCGTGGGGCAGTATCTGAACATCATGAAGCTCTCCTCGCTCGCGACCGCCATCGGCCTGTCCGAGATCACCTATGAGGTGCGCCAGATCGAGAGCTACAATGCCCGCGCTTTCGAGGCGTTCGCGGTCGGCACCGCGCTCTATCTCGTGCTCGGCCTTGTCATCGGCTTTGCATTGACGCGCCTCGGGCCTTCGCAGGTCGGCGTGCGCCACCGGCCCCTTGCCGTACGGGATGATGCGGATGAGGCGATAGATCCGCGGCTGGCGCTTGCCGCACGGGAGGCTGGCCGTGGCTGATCCGATCCTCTTCCTCGGGCTGAACCTTTCCGTCATCACGGAAAACCTGCCCTATCTCCTCTGGGGCCGCGCCGGCGACGGCGAGATCGGCGGCCTGCTGCTCACCCTGGTCATGGCGGTGTCCGCCGCCGCGCTGTCGCTGGTCCTGGGCATCGGCGGGGCAATCGTCGCCTGGCTGTTTCCAGGGCCGATCCGGCGCATCCTGTTCCTGTGGGCGGATTTTATCCGCGGCATCCCGCTGATCTTCGTGATCTTCTGGCTCTACTTCCTGGTCCCCGCGCTCCTCGGCGGCCGGATGCCAGACAGCGTACCGGTGGTGCTGGCCCTGGCGTGGTTCACCTCGGCGGCGGTGCTCTACACCACCTTTGCGGGACTCGCCGCCTTGCCGAAGGGGCAGGGCGAGGCAGGGGCCGCCTCTGGCTTCTCGCCACTGCGGGTCCTGCTGCTGGTGCTGCTGCCGCAGGCACTGCCCAATCTGGTGCCCTCCTTCGTGGGGGTGTTCGTCTCCCTCATCAAGGACACGTCTTTGGCCTTCATCGTCAACGTGCCGGAGTTCACGACCCTCGCCAACCAGGTGAACAACCGCACGCAGATTTATCCGGCGGAGATCTTCCTCTTCACCGGCGCGGTCTATTTCCTGCTGTGCACGGCATTTTCCGTGGTGGCGGACCTGATTGGCCGGCGCGCCGGTGCGGCGCGCGCCGGCGTGTGAGAGCACGCCCGCCACTTGTGTGTCGTGCATGTGACCTAGCGCAAAGACAGTGTTCCTGCGTCGTGCTTTCTGTCTCCGAGCATATCGAGAAGAAACAGAGGCAACGCACTGTGTCGAGGTCGCTTTCCATTTGCGGTAGAATGTCGCTTCCCACCAAGATTTCTGCATTGGTTTTCTGTGGGATTCTGATCGTCTTCGCCTCCGTGCTGCTGGTGGTGTCCCGCGACGTTTCCCACGAGATGCGCCAGCAGGCGCAGGCCCGCCAGGATGCGAATATCCGTGTCGCCCGTGAGCTTCTCGGCGCGCTGGGGGAGCTTCGGGTCGAGGACGGCAAGCTCATGGCGGGCAAGACGGTCCTGAACGACGACACGAAATTCGTCGATCATCTCAAGGACCTGGTGGGCGGCACCGCCACCATCTTCCTGGGCGATACCCGCATCGCCACCAACATCAAGGCGGCGGACGGCTCCCGCGCCACCGGAACCACGCTCAAGGCCGGACCTGCCTATGAGGCGGTGCTGAGGGACGGGCGCGCTTATCGCGGCGAGGCTGAGATCCTGGGACAGCCCTATTTCACCGCCTATGATCCGCTGCGCGACGCTTCCGGCCAGGTGATCGGCATCATCTATGTCGGCCTGAAACAGAGCGAGTTCATGGCGATCGCCGACACGCTCGTGCGGACCATCACCATCCAGGCGACCCTGGCGGCCCTGGCGGTGGGCGCAGTGCTCTTCTTCATCCTGCGCCGGCAGATCCGCCCGCTCCTCGTCCTGTGCGAGATCATGGGCCGCATGCGGGCGGGGGACATGAACGTGTCTCTGCCCAAGCTTGAGCGCGGCGACGAGATCGGCGAAATGACGCGCGCGGTCATGGTGTTCCGCGAGCACGAGATCCGGCGCATCGAGCTGGAGCGCGAGCAGGCCGACGAGAAGGCGCAGGCGGAAGCGCGCCGGCACGAGGAAATGGAGCAGATCGCCAATCGCTTCGAGGCGGCCGTGGGCGGCATCGTCAAGGACTTCTCCACCTCCGCAACCTCGCTGGAAGGCACCGCGGCGACGCTCTCCCGCACGGTCGCGACCACGCGCGAAACCTCGGAGATGGTCGCCAAGACCTCGGAGAGCGCCTCCGCCAACGCCCACGCGGTGGCGGCGGCGACCACCGAGCTCTCATCCTCCATCCGCGAGATCAGCCGTCAGGTGCAGGCCTCCAGCGAGATCGCCGGGGAGGCGGTGAGCAAGGCCGAGCAGACCGACCACCTGATCGCCGAGCTGACCGCCACGGCCTCGCAGATCGGCACCATCACGCAGATGATCGACGACATCGCCAAGAAGACCCACCTGCTGGCCCTGAACGCTACCATCGAATCGGCCCGCGCGGGCGAGGCCGGGCGCGGCTTCGCCGTGGTGGCGGAGGAAGTGAAGCAGCTGGCGGCGCAGACCTCGCACGCCACCGGCAACATCTCCGCCCAGATTTCCAGCATCCAGGAGGCAACTTCCGGAGCCGTGGCTGCGGTGCGCGACATCCGCGAGACCATCGGCAAGGTGGCGGAAACCTCGGGGGCCATCGCCGCCGCCGTGGAGGAGCAGGATGCGGCGGTGGCGGAAATCGCCCGCAATATCGAGCATGCCGCCGTCGGCACCACGCAGGTGGTGCTCGACGTGGCGAACGTGAACGTGGCGGCCAACGAGGCCGGCAGCGCCTCCCAGGAGGTGTTCGCCGCCGCGGAGAACCTCGCCACCGGCGGCGCGCGCCTGGAGACGGAGCTCCACGATTTCATCCTCTCCATTCGCGCCGCGTGAGGCATCGCGCGTCGGTGCCATGGGGGCCTGCGGGCCCTCAGCCGATGGCGGGGCGCGTCCCTCTCGTTTCCGCATCCCGCCATCGGCCAGGGTCTTGGCCGCCCGGCATGGCGTTGGTCGAAGCAACGGCCGATGGACGCACGCCCTGAAAATGCCGGGCGCCACGCTTGCAGGCCCAGGGGGCGTCAGGCGCCTGCCGCGCGCGGCAGGCTCTGCGCCGCCTCTTCGCGCTTCACCCGCTCGATGTCGCGATAGCGTGCGGCCGGGTGGGTCTGTGGCAGGTAGGGTCCCTCGCCGAACAGCTTCTCGCGCAAGGTGCCCTCGCGATAGGCGGTGGGGTAGACGCCGCGCTTCTGCAGCTCCGGCACCACATGGCCGATCACGTCGGCGAAGGTCTCGTGCGCGACCGCGTAGGCGAGGTTGAAGCCGTCGATATCCGTCTCCTCCACCCATTGCTGGAGGAGGTCGGCGACCGTTGACGCCGAGCCCACGAACAGCGGCCCCATGCCGCCGATGCCGCCCCACTTCGCCAATTCCTCGATGGTCCACACCTTCTCGCCTTCCGCGAGGTGCTCCACGGTGGAGATGATGGCGTTGGTCTCCACTTTCCGCACCGTGTCGGTGGGGGCATAGCGGCCGAAGTCGATGCCGGTCCAGCCGGACATCAGCACCAGCGCCCCGTCGTAGGAGGCGTGGCGCACATAGTCCTCATACTTGGCGCGCGCCTTGGCGTCGGTCTCGTCCACGATGATCGTGGCCATGGCGTAGATCAGGATCTTCTTCGGGTCACGGCCGTGGGCTGCGGCGCGCTCGCGGATTTCCCGCACATAGGCCGCCGTCGCCGACTTGAGCGGGGTCGAGATGAACACGCATTCGGCGTGGCCAGCGGCGAACTGCTTGCCCGCGCCGGAGGCGCCGGCCTGGAACAGCACCGGCGTGCGCTGCGGGGAGGGCTCGCACAAATGATATCCGGGCACCTCGAAATACTTGCCCTTGTGGCCGATCTCGTGGATTTTCGAGGGGTCCGCGAAGATACCCCGCGCGCGATCCCGCAGCACGGCGCCGTCCTCCCAGCTCCCCTCCAGGAGCTTGTAGAGCACTTCGACATATTCCTGCGCGACATCGTAACGGTTGTCGTGCCGGCGCAGGCCGCCCTGGCCGATGTTCTTCGCGCCGCTTTCCAGATAGGAGGTCACGATGTTCCAGCCGACCCGGCCGCGGGTGTGATGGTCGGCGGTGGAAAGCCGGCGCGCGAAAGTATAGGGATGCTCGAAGCTGGTGGAGGCGGTGATGCCGATGCCGATATGCTTGGTCGCCTGGGCGATGGGATTGGCGAGCTGGAGCGGATCGTTCACTGGAATCTGGACGCCCTGCAGCAAGGCGTTATCGAGATTGCCCTTGTAGACGTCGTAGTACCCGATGACATCGGCGATGAAAATGGCCTCGAAGAAGCCAGTTTCGAGCAAGCGCGCTAGATCGGTCCAGTAATCGAGGGTGTTGTAATCCCAAGAGCGGTCGCGCGGATGGCGCCACAGGCCGGGGGATTGGTGCCCTACGCAATTCATCTCGAAGGCATTGAAACGAATGGTCTTGGCCATGAATGGCTCCGGTATGAAGGCGCGAATGCATGTTCGCGGCGTATCCCCGCCAAGAGCGTGACAGGACGATGCAGCTTTCATCGCGCCGCTGGACAGGCTGAAGCCATGATTTTTATGAGAGATGTCGCGTGAGGGGCAATGGAGTGTATTTTTCTTTTTCAATTGTGTAATGGAATATTATTTCCCCAACTTATCGCCCACCAAATTTTTGGTGAGAGCGTTCTGCCATCCCGTGGTCGAAGGACAGCATGTATGTGGCGGGGGCGAGCCTGCGGGGGCCGTCGTTCCGGCCTCTGTCTCGCTGCATTTTACCCTCGCTTCGAAATATTTTTTGAAAATCTGAATGTATGAAAATAACTTTTCATACCGTACCGAAAATTGGAAATACTGAACTCTCGCCGCGCGATAGCCCTTCTCACTACACTTGCCGCCTGGGTCTTTCCCGGCGAGCAATCCGCCGGGCCCTTCCAACAACCAAGCTCGACCGCTGTCCGGTGACCCATCCGGGCGCGCGAAGGAGTGCTGCCGTGAATGACCATGAATTTCGGAGTGCGCGCCCCTCTGGCTCCCGTGAGCTGGCCGTTCCAGAGGCCGATGCGCGTTGCTCCCGCGGCAGCGCAGGGCTGCGGGCTGCCGCAGGGCGCCGGTTGCGTGCCGCGGCGCTTCTCGGCGCGGCTCTCGTGCTGCCGATCGGCGCGGACAGCGCCTTTGCCATCGACATCAACTCGGCCGATTACGTGCCGGCGCCCGCAGGGGCCAATCTCCTGCTCTTCTACAGCCAGTACGCGACCCGCAGCGAGTTCGTGAATACGAACGGGACGACGATATCTCAGAATACAAGTCTCGATTCCTACGTGGATATCCTGCGCTACGTCCACTACTTCGACGTTGCCGGCTTCCGGGTCGCGGCGCAGACCCTGGTGCCCGCGGGCACGCTCTACAACGGGCGCCTCTCGGGCGCGAATCTTGATTCCGCCGCAGGTTTTGCCGACCCGATCTTTTCCGGAGTGCTCTGGCTCATCAACAACAAGGAAAGCGAAAGCTATGTCGCGGTTGCGCCGTATCTTTACGCGCCGCTCGGCCAGTATGATTCCAGCCAGGCGCTGAACATGGGCGAGAACCGCTGGAAGCTGGACCTGCAGGGCGCCTGGTACCAGGGGTTCGGCAACGGCATCGCGCTGCAGATCGCGGGCGACGTCATCTGGTACGGGTCCAACGACGAGGCGGGTGGCGGATACCAGACGCTGACCCAGGACAATACCTATCAGCTTCAGGTTTGGCTGTCCTACGCCTTCGCGCCGACATGGTCGGCGGCGGTGGGCTATTCCGGATTCTGGGGCGGCACCGAATATCTTTCAGGCATTCCCACCGGCAATGCCACGGAGCGCGACCAGCTGCGGTTCGAGCTTTCGAAGTTCATCACACCGACTTTCCAGGTGCTGGGGCTGGTGCAGCGCGATTTCAACACGTCAGGCGGTTTCCCGGAGGACTTCCGAGGCACGCTGCGCCTGCTGCAGGTGTTCTGAGCCGCGGTTACCGAAGGACTGCCGCACCCTGCAGGGTACGGCAGTCCTTCGCATCTTTCGTGGCGTATCCGATTGGGCCGCTCGGTGGCGGATCTCAAGCGTGGGCTGCCACCTTGCCCCCCAGGTACCGGTCGCGGATGTCGTCGCGCCCGGCCAGCTCCGCGGCTGGGCCGGAAAGCGTGCTGCGGCCGTTCTCGATGACGGTGGCATGGTGGGCGTGTCGCAGCGCGATGGAGGAGTTCTGCTCGGCCACCAGCAGGGTGGTGCCCATCTCCCGGTTGAGACGGCTCAGTGCCGCGAAGATCTCGGCCACCACCAGCGGGGCAAGCCCCATGGAGGGCTCGTCCAGCACGAACAGGCGGGGCGCGGCCATCAGCCCGCGGCCGATGGCGGCCATCTGCTGCTCGCCGCCGGAGGTGAGGCCGGCGGCGATGCGCCGGCGCTCCTTGAGGCGCGGAAACAGGTCGTAGACCAGCTCCAGGCCCCGCGCCACCTCGCGCCGGCCGAACCCGCGCCCGACCGCGCCGGCCACGAGATTCTCTTCCACGCTTAGTGTCTTGAAACAGCGCCGGCCTTCCAGAACCGGCACCAGGCCCCGGCGGATGTGTTCCGCCGGGCTGTGGGTGGTCACGTCGCGGCCGTCGAACAGGATGCGGCCGGAGACGATGCGCCCGCCTTCGGCCGGCAGCAGGTTCGACACCGCCTTGAGCAGGGTGGTCTTGCCGGCGCCATTCGCGCCCAGCAGCGCGGCGAACGCGCCGGGGCGGACATCGAGGCTGACCCCGTGCAACGCGACGATGGCGCCGTCATAGGCGACGGCAACGTCCTCGAACGCCAAAAGGGCGGTCATCATGTCCTCCCGATCAGGCGTGCCGCCTGCGATCATTACTTCGCGTTGACGATGTCCACGTCCGCCTCGGTGCGGATCTTGAGGCCCTTTTCCTTGGCATAGGCCTGCGAGGACTTCTCGATGATCGGCCGCAGGAGGGCCCAGTCGGGCGCGATCCAGTCCGAGACCACGTTCCACTTCTTGCCGTCCCACTGCTGGAAGGTCACGTAGCCTTCGCCCTCGTGGTTGTCCCAGGTGACGTTGATGGAGTGGAACAGGTTCTCGGCGCCGAGCTGCTTCACCCGCTCCGGGGTCAGCCTCAGATGCTCGAAACCCCAGCGCACCTCGTCGCCGGTGAGGGCGCGGTGGCCGAACTTCTCCTGGGCGATGCGCACCGCCTCCACGTTCAGGATGCCGTTGACCACGCCGAGGTTGTGATAGACGGTGCCGATGCGCCCGCGGTCCGAGAGGTTGCCGAGGCCCTTGTCGTAGAGGCGCGCGGCGATCTCCTTCAGCACCGGGTAGTCGTGGCCCGAGGCCTGGGTGGTGAGGGCGGTGTAGCCCACCGCCGCCTCGCCGGCGGGCTGCACGTCCTCCTCGGAATTGGACCAGACGTTGCCGATGATCTTGCTGGCGGGGAAGCCGTTGCGCTGGGCGGTGGTGAGCGCCACCGGGTTCATCACGCCCCAGCCGCGTAGCACCACATAGTCCGGCCGCTCGCGGCGGATCTGCAGCCATTGCGCCTGCTGCTCGTTGCCGGGGTGCGGCACCTCGATCTGCTGCAGCTTGAAGCCGTATTTCTGGGCCAGCAGCTCATAGATGGGGATCGTCTCCTTGCCGTAGGGCGAGCCGTGGTAGAGCACCACGATCTTCTTGCCCTTCAGGCCGTCCGGCCCGCCTTCCTTCGCGGCGATGAAGTTGATGATGCCCGAGCTTTCCGAATAGGGGTTCATCAGCAGCGGAAAGGCATAGGGAAACACGCGCCCGTCGGTGGTGTCGGTGCGGCCGTGGTCGATGGTGACGAGGGGGGTCTTGTCCTTGGTGATGCCGTCCAGCATCGCATAGGCGATGCCCACCGACAGCGGGTTCCAGGCCGCGACGCCGGGGTTCGACTTCAGGCGCTGGTAGACCTCGACGCCCTTCTCCACCTCATATTCGGTCTCGCCCTCGGACCAGGTGAGCTTCACGCCGTTCACGCCGCCGTCGCGGACATTGATGAGGTTCATGTAGTCGATGAAGCCGCCGAAGAAGCCCGAGCCTGGCGCCGCATAGGGGCCGACGCGGAAGCTCTGCAGCGGGAAATACTGCTCGTCGGCGTGCGCCGGGAGACCGCCCAGCAGGGTGGCCGCCAGAAGCGCGGGCGCGATGCGTTTGAAGAAGGACATGGGGGATCTCCGTTGACGATGGTCAGCCGCGCCTGAGCCACGCCCGGGCCCGCGCGGTGGCGCGCCCGAGGATGGCCGAGAGGCCGTTCGGCTCCGCGATGAGGAAGAGGATGATGACGACGCCGAGCACCACGCGCTCGACCAGCTTGATGACGCCGGCGTCGATGAGGCCCTCGAAGGCAAACGACGAGGCGCGGGCGAGCAGCAGGGGGAACACCACGATCAGCGCCGCGCCGAGGAACGCGCCGCGGATGGTGGCCAGCCCGCCGATGATGATGATGAACAGCACCTGGAACGAGCGGTCGAGATTGAAGCCCGCCGGCTCCACCGTGCGCAGGTAGGCGTAGGCCCAGATCACGCCGGCGATGCCGATGATGGCGGAGGAGATGGCGAAGGCGGCGAGCTTGGTGCGCAGCACCGGCACGCCGATCACCTTCGCTGCCGTCTCGTCGTCGCGCACCGCGATGAGGTTCACGCCCTCGCGGCTGCGGACGATGCGGTGAACCAGGACGGTGATGGCCGCCACCACCGTCAGCGCGAACAGGTAGCGCCCCTGCGGACTGTCGAGATCGATCCCCAGAAGGCTCAGCCGCGGCGCCGCCACGACGCCGGAGGCGCTGTCGTTGGAGAACCAGCTGAACTTGGTGAGCGCCCATTGCACGAAGAACTGCGCGGCGAGCGTCGAGACCGCGAGGTAGAAGCCGCGCAGGCGCAGGCTGGGCAGGCCGAACACCACCCCGATGGCCGCCGCCGTGAGGGCCGCGAGCACCATGGACGGCAGCAGCGGCAGCGCCAGCCGGAGCTGGAAATTGTAGGCCGCGAACGCGCCCACCGCCATGAAGGCCGCCGAGCCGAGCGAGAGCTGCCCGCCGTAGCCCGTGAGCAGGTTGAGCCCGAGCCCCGCCAGGGAGAGGGCCAGGAACGGCAGCAGGATGGCCTCGATCACGTAGGGCGTGGCGGCGAGAGGCACGGCCACGAAGGCCAGCGCCAGCAGGCCCAGCACGCCGAGGGCGGGCGCGGTGAGGCGCGGGCGCGCGGCCGGAAGGTCGGCGATGAGCGACATGGATCAGTACCTCTCCGCGAGCCGGCGGCCGAACAGGCCCGACGGCCGCACCAACAGCACCACCAGCGCCACCGCATAGGCGAACCAGCTCTCGATGCCGCCGCCCACGAAGGGACCGAGATAGACCTCGGCGAGCTTCTCGGAGGCGCCGATCAGCAGGCCGGCCACGATCGCCCCGAGGACGGAATCGAAGCCGCCCAGCACCAGCACCGGCAGCGCCTTCAGCACCACCAGCGAGAGCGAGAATTGCACTCCGAGCCGTGCGCCCCACAAAAGCCCCGCCACCAGCGCGACGAAGCCCGCCGCCGTCCACACCGTGCCCTGGATGCGGCCCAGGCGGAGCCCGATGGCGATGGCGGCGAAGGTGTCGTCGGCCACGGCGCGGAACGACAGCCCAGTGCGGGTGAAGCTGAAGAAGGCGGTGAGGACCGCCACCATGGCGGCGGCGATGCCGGCGGCCACGAGATCGAAGGTGGAGATGAAGATGCCGCCCACCTCGAACGGCGCGTTGGAGATGCCGAGGTCGAGCCGGTGCACCTGGGTGCCCCAGACAAGCTGCGCCAGCCCCTCGATGACGTAGCTGAGGCCCAGCGTGGCCATGAACAGCGTCATGGGCGAGCGGTTGCTCAGCGGCCGCAGCACCGTGCGCTCGATGGCGAAGCCGAGGGCGGCCATGACGATGAGCGTCACCACGATGGCGGCCCAGAACGGCACTTGCCGCTCCACCAGGCTGACGAAGGTGAGCGCCGCGAACAGCACCATGGCGCCCTGGGCGAAATTCAGCACGCCCGAGGTCTTGTAGATGAGCACGAAGCCGATCGCGACCAGTGCGTACATCACCCCCGACAGCAGGCCGCCGACCGCGACCTCCACGGCGAACAGCAGGTCGCTTGCGTCCATCACGCGGCCTCCGCGCCGAGATAGGCCCGGATGACCTCGGGGTCGCGGCGCACCTCCGCCGGCGTGCCGTCGGCGATGCGCACCCCGTGGTCGAGCACCGCGATCCGGTCCGAGAGGCCCATGACCACGCCGATGTCGTGTTCGATGAGGATGACGGCGAGGCCGAGCCGGTCGCGCGCCGCGCGGATGTGCCCGGCCATCTCCTGCTTCTCCGTCACGGTGAGGCCGGCCATGGGCTCATCGAGCATCACCAGCCGCGGCTCCGCCACCAGCGCGCGGGCGAGGTCCACCTGCTTCTTAAGGCCGTAGGGCAGGGTGGAAACGAGGCGCTCCAGCACCGGTGTGAGCCCGAGGACGGCCGCGATGGCGGCCACCCGCTCGTCCTCGGCCGTCTGCTCGCGGCGCGCGGGCGCAAGGCCCAGCACCTGCGCCGCGAGCCCGGAGCGGCGGCGGAAGGCGAGGCCGGAGGCGATGTTCTCCGCCACTGTGAGGCCGCCGAAAAGGGCGAGGTTTTGAAACGTGCGCGCTACGCCGAGCCGCGCCAGACGCTGCGGCGGCACGCGCGTGAAGGCCTCCCCGGCGATGCGGACGATGCCGGCATCGGCACGGTAGAGGCCGCTGATGACGTTTACGAGCGAGGACTTGCCCGCGCCGTTGGGGCCGATGATGGCCCGGATTTCCCCCGGCGCCACCTCGAACGACACGTCGCGCAGGGCATGGATGCCGCCGAAGCTCAGGCTGATGCCGTCCAGGGCGAGGGCGGGAGCCGGGCTTTTCGCCGGCCCGGCAGGCGTGGCGGCGCCTGCCGGCACGCGCGCGGCCGGGTGCGCGATGGTGTTCGACATGATGATCTCCAGATTGCGGCAGGTCGCCCGCGCGTCGTCACGCCTGCCGGAGTTCGCGCTGCCCGCAGGCGCGTGGCGCCGCCGGCGAGAGAGGGGCGAATGCCGCCTGTGGGTGGGGCGCGGCCGCGGAGATCGGGGAAGGCATTACGAACTCATAAATAGATATTTTCTATTTATTTTATCGCATAAAGTAATGCGCTGCTTCCATTCCAAATCCCGTGCGTGCGGGAGAAGAAAAATCCCCGTGACGACTGCCCGGCGCACGGTCTGTGCCCCGGCTCCTGACGGGAAGAGTGGGTGATGCGGGCCTGCGAGCGTGGCAGCGCGCCTGCTGCGATCCGCTGGGACGCTCCCGACCTCAGGCTGAAAGAGCACCGGGAGCATGTGTGACCGCCGCCGCCAGGCGCGCGGCGATGGCTTCGGCCCAGGCGGTCACCTCGGGCACGCCCATCAGCTCTCCGACCGCTCCGCGCGCGAGAGGCCCGGCGACGAGCAGGTTCGGCTGCGCCACGCCGTGGCGATCGAGCAACTGCCCCTCCGGGGAGGTCCAGACCCCGAGCGCCAGGGGGTCGGCCTGGAGCAGCCCTTGCCGGGCGAGATCCGCCAGCACCGGATTGGCCGCGATGACCGATCCGTGGGCCGGCCCGGTGGCCACCACCACCCGCTCCACCTCCAGGTGCCGGCCGCCGCCGCCGCGCAGCGCGATATCGAGCGTGATGGCATCGGGATGGGGCTGCGCGGCCGTGAGCCGGCCCGCCAGCGGCTCAAGCCGGCCGGCCGCGATTTCCGCCTGCAGGATGTCATGGGTCTGCGGTGCGATGCGGAAGCGATGGATGTCCCAGAGCCCCCGCAGGTGGCGCACCACCCGCCGCCGCTCGGGCCAGGGCAGGGCGGCCCACACCTTGGGCCCCTGCTCGCGCAGCCGGTCGAAGAGGGCGTGCCATGTGAGGCCGGACCGGGCGTCCTGGTCGAGGCCCCGCCGCACCCGCCTGAGGAGGCCGAGGGCCCGTTCCTCCTGCCGGTGGGTGAAGTCGGCGGAGGTGGGCGCCTGCGCCGGGCCATGGGGCTGCGAGCGGCGGCCGTGCCGGGACAGCATGAAGATGCGCCCCGAATGCCCGCGCTGGTGCAGGGTCGCCACCACATCGGCGCCGGTCAGGCCCGAGCCGAGGATCAGCACGCGGTCCGCCGGGCCGATGGCGGTGAGGGCGTCCGGCCCATAGGCGTCTGCCACCAGCCGTGGATCGCCCCGCAACGACGATAGCGTGCCGGGAATGGTCGGTGCCGGGTGGGCCACCGCCAGCACCACCTGGCCGGCCGCGATCTCCCCGCCGTCGTCGAGCGTGATGCGGTAGCCATGGGGGCCCGGACGCACGCCGGTGGCGCGCGCCCGCACATGCGCGATGCGGCCGCTGGCGAGCCAGGGGCGCAGATGATCCGCCACATAGCGGCCGAAGACCTCGCGCGGCACGAAGGCATCGCCGTCGGCGGGCTTCGTGGCGCCCGGCAGCGGGCCCGGTCCCCCGGGGGATTGCAGCCAGCTTTGGAAATGCAGCGGGTCCGTGGTGTCGATGGTCATCTTCCGCGCTGGCACGTTCAGGCGGTGGTCCGGATCGGGGGTCGAATAGGCGAGCCCGCGCCCGAGCTCCTCCCGCGGCTCGATGACGATGATGCGGACGTCGGCGGCCTGGGTTCTGCGCGCCAGATGCCACGCCACGACCGAGCCGGAAAGGCCGCCGCCGATGATGGCGATGGCGGGACGCTCGCCGCCCGCAGGTTGCGCGGAGGCCGTTGGAACCTTTGTCCGCTCGGAGGAACTCATGTGCCTGCCCCTGCGCTGAGCGCATTCTCGCGCAAGCGGATCGCCGCTTCGCGCGCGGAAGATACGTGGCCTTGGGAAGCCGGAAGGGTGTCGCCTTCCCCGGCTTCGGCCAATGGGAGAACTCCGGGACCCGGACAAGGCTGATCCGCCGCGCCGGTTTTGGCTAGAGCGTCTTCCGCTCGCACGGACTCACGGCAAGCGCCCTAAGCTTTGCATCGCGCGTTTCTTCAAGCGAACCGGTGTCCACTTCGCTTGAAAACGCTTCTACAGGCCGAGGAGGCGGGCGGCGTTGTCGTGGAAGAGCCGCGGCAGGAGCTCCTCGCGGAAGCCGATGTTGCGGAAGTCGTCGATGGTCTGGGCGATGGGGCGGAAGGGATAGGAGGAGCCGAACAGGAACTGGTCGGCGAGGAAGCCGTTCACGGCGTCCACATAGGTCTGCGTGCCCGGCTGGAACAGGTACATGTCCGGGATGAGGAACACGTTCTCGTGCCGGAAGGCGACGCCGACGACCTGCTGCACGTTGGGCCAGGAGCCGTGGTACACGGCGATCTTCAGGCGCGGGAACAGCCGCGCCACGTTGCCCACCGCCGCCGGATCATTGAAGCGCGGATCGGGCGTGGTCGGCCCGCTCATCAGGAACAGTGGTACACCGAGGCCGGAGAGCAACTCGTAGAGCGGGAAGTACACCGGGTCGTCCGCATGGCGGGCGGGATCGCCGAAGCCGGGCTCCAGGTCGATGCCCCGGAGCCCCAGCACCTTGATCGCGCGCTCGGCCTCGTCGAGCGCGGCGCGTTCGCCCTGGAGCACCGGATCGACCGCGCCGATCCCCTCCAGCAGCGGCGAGGCGGAGACGATCTGGTGGATGGTGTCGTTCGGCAGGTGCTGCCCCGGCGTGTGGCGGCCCACCACCACCGCCTTCGCGAGGCCGGCGTCGCGCACCTCGTCGAGGAAACCCTCGGGGGTCGCCGAGCGGGTGAAATGGGTGTCGGCGCCCCGCGTGCCCACGCGCCGGTTGAGCCAGCGGGCGGTCTCGAATTCCGCGGTGCCCGGGGTCCTGCCGAAGAAATCGTGCAGGTAGGCCGGGCGGCAGCGCATGTCGATGATCTGCATGATTGGGCTCAGCTTGCTGCGGATTGGCGGAGGGCTCGGATGTCGAAGGCGCCGCCGGTCTGTGTGCCCTGCTTGGTGACGGCGGCCTTGCCGAGGCGGGGGAACACCAGCTCGGCGAAGCGGATGGATTCCTC
>NZ_JBAFWH010000017.1:0-65096 GCF_043195015.1 Xanthobacter sediminis
AAGAGAATCTAACTCTTCCTTATTGGCGCGCGCGAAACGCGGTCCTGGTGCCGGTGCCGCCGGAAGGCGGACGCCATGATCATCGCGCTCCTCAATCAGAAGGGTGGCGTCGGCAAGACGACGCTGGCACTGCATCTGGCCGGTGAATGGGCCGGGAGGGGCAAGCGTGTCACCCTGATCGATGCGGACCCGCAGGGTTCGGCGTTGGACTGGTCGCAACAGCGCGCGCGTGAGAACGGCGTCCGGCTGTTCGGCGTCGTTGGTCTGGCGCGCGATACCCTGCACCGGGAAGCGCCGGAGCTGGCACGCGACGCCGATCACATCGTGATCGATGGGCCGCCACGTATTGCCGGGCTGATGCGTTCCGCGTTGCTGGCCGCGGACCTGGTGCTGATCCCGGTGCAACCATCGCCGTTCGACGGCTGGGCCTCGGCCGAGATGCTGGCGCTCGTCGCCGAAGCGCGCATCTACCGGCCGGCCTTGGCGGCGCGCTTCGTCCTCAACCGCTGCGGTGCGCGCACTGTCATCGCCCGTGAGACCGCCGAGACGCTCGCCGATCATGACCCGCCGGTGCTGGCGACAACCATCGGCCAGCGCGTCGTCTTCGCCGATGCCGCACAGTCCGGTCGGCTCGCCTCCGAAATCGATCCCGACAGTCAGGCCGCGCGCGAGATCGCGGCACTCGCTGCGGAGATCGGACGGCTGGTGACGGGAAGGACATTGCCATGAGCGCCCACCCGATCCGTCGCCGTTTTGCGGCCCGGCCCGCTGATCCCGAAAGCTGGATCAAGGCAGCCGACGCCCCGCGTACCGACGAGGAGGCCCGCTTCACCGCGCGGCTGACCATCGACATCACGCCCGAGCTGCGCGGCCGCATCAAGATCGTCGCCTTTCAGCGCGGCATTACCGTCGCCGACATGCTGCGCGATCTGCTCGCGCGCGAATTTCCACCGACCGCCGATGGAGATCGCCCATGACCGGCGCCACCGCTTCCCGTTCATATGTCGGTATCGCACCGCACACCCAGCCCGCCGACGCTTTCACGCAAGTCGAACTAACGCACATCGAGAAGCGGCTCGAGAACTGGATCAGGTTCGGCCGCGAGGTCCGCGAGCGAGTGCTCGACCGCAGCCACCGTGTTTTCTTCTTCCGGCCCTGTAGCCTCTTCGCCTTCGTGCGGTGGGCGTCGAACGACTTCGGCACGATCACGTCACGCATCGACATCGTGCGTGCGGTAGTGCCAGGCGAACCGTTCCAGACGCTGCCCTTCGTGCGTCCCGGCGGCGAGATCCTGCTCAGGATCGAGGGCTGGCCCAAGGTCGAACGCGTGCTTCAGCACATCGACGCCATCGAGGCGATCGGCATCGACGCGACCGAGGTGTCGCCCGATCACTGGCGGCACGTCCACAACCGATTGACCGTTGGACACGAGCCGCGCGCCTACACCGTCGATCAGCACCAGGCGTTTCTGTTGCGCCGGAGGGCCGAACCATGACCCGGTTTGGCTACGTCATGGTGACGTACTTCTCCGTGATGGGCGTTGCCGTCGCATCGTTCATTCCCACGCCGTTGCGCCTCGTCTGGAACGCATCCGCGAGTGTTCCGATCGGCCTTTACGCTCTCGCGCCGACGCCGGACCTGGAGGTCGGTGATCTCGTTGCTGTGCTTCCGGACAAACCGCTCGCCGACTTCATGGTGGAGCGTGGCTATATCGGCCGCGGCGTGCCGCTGTTGAAGCGCGTCATGGCCCTACCGGGACACGAAGTCTGTCGCACCGGGCGCACCATCACGGTCGATCATGTGCCGCTCGGTGACGCGCTCGATCGCGACCGCGCCGGCCGCGATCTGCCGGTCTGGCAAGGGTGCCGGACGGTCGCGCAAGACGCGTTCTTCCTGATGAACCCGAACGTGCCCGACAGTCTGGACGGCCGCTACTTCGGCCCGATCCCGGCGCGCACCGTCATCGGCAAGGCGACACCGATCTACACCGACGAGGAGGGCGACGGTCATTTCGTCTGGCGTGCCCCGACACGGTGAGTGCTGCACCACCGTTCACCCCACCACCAGTTCATGGAGGTTCTACATGCCGCAAATCGGCGAGTTCACGCGCGAAACCACCGGCTTTGTCGGGCGCGTCCACACCTTCACGCTCTTCCGCGAGATCACTATCGTTCCGGCAGAGCCGTCCGATGCCGACAACGCGCCGGACTACCGCGTCCACAACGGCAACGAGGAAGGGCCGGAGATCGGCGCGGGCTGGAAGCGTACAGGCGAACGGGCCGGGGATTACATCGCGCTCGTCATCGATGACCCGGCTTTGCCGCAACCGATCCGCGCGAACCTGTTTCGTGACGACGACAGTGGCGCATCCTGGTCGCTGCATTGGAACCGTGCCCCAAAGCGCGGCGAGCGGGAGTGACAACATGCGACCCGTCAGCCGGCGCGCGAGCGCGATCCTATTGCGATCGGTCATCCCTTTGTTCGCGGTAAAGCCGTCTCATCCCTTCGTCCCGCTCGACGACCGGTCGGCCGGCGCGCGCAGCGAAGGTCAAGGGCGATCGAAGATCGGCGCATTGCGCGCACCCTTGACGGCAGCGAGCACGCTGGCAGGCTGGTGTCGCAGTGGAAAAGGCGCGCCTGTTCGAATGGCGGTCATTCTTCTCTCGGGCATGCTTTACGGCGTTGCGATCCCGGCGATGGCGCTGGCGCAGCCTCTGCCTGTCGTCCAACCGTCATCGCGCGATCCCTATGGCGATCACATCGCCGAGGCGGCGCAGCGCTTCGAGCTTCCCGCCATCTGGATTCGCGCGGTGATGCGCGTCGAGAGCGACGGTGATCCACGTGCCACCTCGCCCAAAGGGGCGATCGGGCTGATGCAGATCATGCCGGAGACCTGGGCCGAGCTGCGCGCGCGTTACCGCCTGGGCGATGATCCCTATGACCCGCACGACAACATCGTGGCGGGAGCGGCCTACATCCGAGAACTGTTCGACCGCTACGGTTCGCCGGAGTGGATCTCGGCCTACAACGCCGGTCCCGGGCGCTACGAGGAGGCGCTGAAGGGCCGACCGCTTCCGCCAGAGACCCGCGCTTATGTCGCCGCCCTCGCGCCGATCATCCGCGGCAACGAGACCACCGGCGAGGACATGATCGCGTCCGCCGATCCGCCCTCCTGGACCCGTGCTCCGCTTTTCGTCGTGCAGCCTTTGAGCAAGGCGACGGTCCCTCCCGTGCAATCCGACGAGCACAAGGACGACATTCCACAGGCAGTCGACGTGCGTGATCTCTCCGCCATCGTGCCGCAGTCGGTCAGTCTGTTCGTTGCACGAGTGGGCACGGGACGGCAGCCATGAGTCTCGCGGTCGAGCCGGATGCGCAAGCGACTTCGGTGTGCAGAGGATGGCGCTGGCGTCAGTCACATCTTTGGAGAGGAGGGGCAGAACGGAAAGGCAGGCGGGAGGGCAAGATTAAAGCGGACGGCACCCCATGGGGCCGATCCGCAGGGCAAGCCCTTGTCTGCACACTGTGTGGGACGGCACCGTCGCCGGACCGCCATGGTGCCGTGACGCGTGAAAAAGCCCGCATTTCCTGCGTTTCTCGTGGCACTCCTGTCCGCAATCGGCAGTTTCAGGCGGATCGGCCATGAGCGGCGATGACGAAAACCGCTTCCGGCCGAAGCCTGGCCGCGTCCGATCTGACGGCGCGAAAGCTGGACAGGCCAAGAGCTTCCTCAGCAAGGTGCGGAAGGTCACGCGCCAGCAGCAGGCGGCGTCCGGCCGAAGCCGGTCGGCAAAGGACAGCGGCCTTGGGCGGGCGGCGAAAAACAGGAGCGTTGTCGCTTCTGGCCGGGGCGTGCAGCGCGGACGCGGCGCGGCCTTCGTGCGCGCCCGCAACCTATCGAACGGCTGGAGCCATCGCCAGCCCGGCAGCCGCCGCGTCATCGTCAAATCCCGGTCCGTCCGGGGCGCGGGCCGGAACGGCAAGGCCGCCGCCCATCTGCGCTACATCCAGCGCGACGGCACGTCCCGCGATGGCGAGCACGACCAACTCTATTCCGCCACCGAGGATCACGCCAACGGCGGCGCCTTCCTCGATCGCGGCAAGGATGATCGCCATCAGTTCCGTTTCATCGTCTCGCCCGAGGACGCCGCCGATCTCGCTGACCTCACCGGCCATATCCGCGAGTTGATGGCGCAAATGGAAGCCGACCTCGGCACCAAGCTCGATTGGGTCGCGGTCAATCACCACAACACCGGCCACCCGCATGTGCATATCATCGTCAACGGCCGCGACGATCTCCGCGAGGATCTCGTCATCAACGGCGACTATCTCGCCAATGGCATCCGCGAGCGCGCGAGCGAACTGGCAACGCTGGAACTCGGCCCCGTCACCGAGATCGAACTGCGCCGCAAGCTGATGGCGGAAATCGATCAGGATCGCTTCACCCGCATCGATCGGGCGATGATCGACGAGGCGGACGGCCAGTTCCTCGACCTGCGCCCCGAGCCGGGCGATTTCTCGGGGCAGTCGGATCGCACCATGCGGCTGCGCCGGCTCGGCAAACTGGGCGACATGGGCCTCGCCACCGAACATGCGTCTGGCGTCTGGGAGTTGAGCGAGAGGCTGGAGTCGACCCTGCGCGGGATGGGCGAGCGCGGCGACATCATCCGCACCATGCAGAAGGTGCTCCGGGCCGACGGCGCCGAGCGCGACCCGATGAGTTTTCAGATTCACGATGACGCGCCCGCGACGCTGATCGTCGGCCGCGTCATCGACAAGCATCTCACCGACGAGTTGGGCGAGAACCTGACGCTGCTGATCGATGGCATCGACGGACGCACGCACCATGTCTCCGGCGTCGACCCGGCGCGGGTCGAGGACGCCCACATCGGCAGCATCATCGAGATCGGGCCGGCGGAGAGCACCGGCCGCCCATCCGATCGCGCCATCGCCGGCATGGTCGAAGACGGCCTCTATCGGCCGAGCCGCCATCTTGAGCAGGCGCGGTTCGAAGGGCGTGTGCCGAACGGCGATTATGAGGGCTTCGTCGATGCCCATGTCCGTCGGCTGGAGGCGTTGCGCCGCGCCGGGATCACCGAGCGGATCGACGCCGATCATTGGCGCATCCCGGCAGATTTCGAGGCACGCGCCGCCGTCTATGATGCCGGGCGTAGTACCCGCGCCAATATCCGCGTCCTTTCCGCTTTCGACCTCGAACGCCAAATTGGATCAGACGGTGCAACATGGCTCGACCGGCGGCTGGTGGGCGCGGGGGAGTCGGATCTGTCAGCGTCAGGGTTCGGCGAACAGGTGCGCGAGGCGATGGATCGCCGCCGTGAAGATCATATCGAGCATGGCGATGCCGCTCCTCAGCCGGATGGCAGGATCGCGTATCGGCGCAACCTGATCGCCACGCTTCAGGAGCGCGAAGTCGCCCGCGCGGGCGAGGAGCTGGTGGCCAAGAAATCGCTGCCGTTTCGTGCCGCTGCCGACGGTGAAACCGTCACGGGCACCTTCACCGGGACCACGCAGCTATCTAGCGGTAAGTTCGCGATCGTCGAGAAGTCCCACGAGTTCACCCTTGTCCCGTGGCGGCCGGCCATCGACCGCCAGCTTGGTCGCGAGGTGTCGGGCATCGTCCGTGGCGGATCGGTTTCGTGGCAATTGGGGCGGCAGCGAGATTTAGGCGTTTGATGGTTCCGCTGGCCGTCTTCATCTCTCTGCAGTCGATGATCGAGCTTCATTGAGAAGCCAATCTGCAAATGCGTGAAGCGGTCCTTCGCTCAGCCGCATCGCCTCCGGCATGACGAGGCAAAAGGTCTTTGAGATCGACGTTCCCTCCGGCCAAGGCGCGACCAGCCGACCGTCTGCAATTTCCGCTTCGACATAGAGACGCGGCACCAGCGCGACCCCGAGGCCAGCGAGTGCGGCCTCGATCAGCATGGCGTGGAGGTCATGGCGCGCGCCGATCGCCGGGTTGGTCAGTGTGATTCCAGTCTCTTCGGCATAGAGCTGCCAGGCGTCCGGGTTCTGACGGCGATGGAGGCGCGGCAGTCTGTCGAGAGCTGTCGCCGGGTCCTGCCGCGCGATGAGCGCCGGATGGCAGACAGGAACCAGTACCTCGTGCAGCAGGCGGTGTGTCCGCATCCCCGTCCAGGCTGGGTGCTCGAAATGGATGGCGGCGTCGAACCCGCTACCGGAGAGAATGAACGGTTCCATCCGCTCGGCGAGATGCACGGTGATATTCGGATGCCGTTCCTGAAACCGCTTCAGACGCGGAATGAGCCAGCGGGTCGCAAACGTCGGCAGGGTCGCGATGTCGAGGCTCGCGCCGTCCTCCGGCTGGCCCATCAGATAGTGACTGTCGCGTTCCAGCCGGTCGAGCGTCTCGCGAACCTGCGCCGCATAACGTTCGCCGTTCGGCCGGAGCCGCACGCGATTCCCGACCCGCTCGAACAGTAGGATGCCGAGAAAGGCCTCCAGCCGGCTGATCTGGCGGCTGATCGCGCCTTCAGTCAGGGCCAACTCGTCGGCCGCCCGCGCGAAGCTGCCGTGACGGGCCGCCGCCTCGAACGCCATGAGCGCGGAATGACTGGGAATTTTGCGGCGCATAGGCGTCTCCACGGAATGATCGAAATGTGACCCTCCGAACCATGACTTATAGTCACTGAAGGATGATCCGATATCGCTATATAGCCGAGGATCGCACGCCTAACATGATCAAATATCAATGATAGGCAAGCCGGTCGCCTCCCACGCCCGGCCAAGGATGGTCCGATGATTTACACGGTGGAATGCAGCTTCGCCGATCCCGACAGCGAGGCGGAGTGGAACGACTTCTACAGCCTGGACAAGCTGCCGGCGCTCATCTCGGTGAGCGGCTTTCACACATCGCAGCGGCTCAAGGCACTGAGCGGCGGCTGCCCCGTCTATCTCGCGCTGCACACGATCGACGGCCACGACGTGCTGACAGGCGAGGAATACCGCCAGAAGGGCGGCGGCAATTTCGCGCGCTGGCAACAGCACATCACCGATTGGCACCGCAATCTCTATGACGGCCTGGACCGGGCGTTGGCTGTGGGGGCTGACGAAGTGCTGGTGGTGAGCGCCACCGGCCCGCAATCATTGATCGGGTTGGGCTTGACGCCATCCGCCATGCAGGCGGTCGAGCTGGAGAAGTTTCCGGCTCAACGCTGGCTCGCCAAGATGGACCGCACCCGGCTGCCGGCAATCGATCGGCTGCCGGACGACGTTCATGTCTATGAAGCGATGACAGCGCAGTTGACCAAGGGCGATGACAGTGCCGCCGGGCAGGGGCGCTAGATCGCGATGCCCAATGTCACGATCTTCTTGCCCGCGGACGCCATGCCGTCGGACACGCTGCTCTCGGATTTGACCGACCGCTGCACCGAGCTTTGCACCGGCACTCTCCGAGCAGAGCTCGACAACGTGCATGTCATCTACGTTCCGGTTCGGCACGGTCGCGGCCATTCGGTCTTCGTGGACATCCGCTACCGGCTCACCGCGTCCCGCACGCCGCCAGTCATGGAGCACTTCATGGAAGAACTCGACAGCGCCATCCGGCGCGCGACCGGCTTCACCGCCCGTATCCGTTGCTTCGGCTATGCGGCCGCAAGCCTGCACGCCCGCAACTGATCCACGCTTTGGAGATACGCGATGTCGCTTTCGATTTTTCCCACCCGGCAGATTGGCGATGTCGCTATCACCGCAATCAGCGATGGGTATCTGACCGCCAACCTCGATCTTCTCTCGAACATCGACCCAGCCGATGCGCTTCGAATGCAACGCGACGCGGGAGCACAAGAACCGGCTGCCATCCACATCAACTGCTATCTGATCCGTAGCCATGGCCGCACCGTGCTGATCGATGCCGGTGCCGGCGGAATCAAACACTGGGGCGGCAAGCTGGTGACAAATCTGCTACGCGCGGGCGTCGATCCCTCCGCCATCGATGCGATCCTGCTGACCCATGCTCATCCCGATCATATCGGCGGGTTGATGCGGACGTCTGGACAGGCTGCGTTCCCCAATGCTGAGCTTGTCGTCCACGAAAGCGAAGTCGCGTTCTGGCGAGACGACGGCAATTTGGCCCGCGCCAGCGAGCGAGCGCGGGGAAACTTCCTCGTCGCGCGTCGAGCGTTTGACGGCTACCGCGACAGGCTGCGCACCTTCGAGAGCGGCGAGGTAATGCCCTGCATCACGGCGATACCGTTGCCGGGACATTCGGCGGGACATTCGGGCTATCGGCTCGACTCGGGCGACGAAAGCCTGCTGGTCTGGGGCGACATCGTTCATTTCCCGCAGATTCAGGTTCCGCACCCGGAGGTGTCGATCGCGTTCGATCAGGACGCGATACTCGCAACCGCGACACGATTGAGGCTGCTGGACTGTGTGGCGGCCGACCGAATCCTGATCGCCGGCATGCACCTCGCCGAACCCGGCTTCGCGCGGATCACACGAACGGCTTCCGGCTATTCGGTCGCTTATGAATGAGCGTATGGAGCCTTGATCGAGGGCCGTGTCCGATGAAGAGTAGCAGGCTGAACGAGGTGTGTGAGACGACTTCAGGGACGCTCGGCGAAAAATCACCCGCGAGCAACTTCGCAGCGTTCCGCCCGTTTCCCTCCACCACGCCGTCGTCGTCGCGGAAATCGCGTCCGGCATCGCACGACCCGATGCTGCCATGCGCGCGGCGGGCGCAACAACGGATGGAGCAGAAGCCCGATCGGCCAAGACCGGATCATCGCACCGCACCACGCGACGATGCCGGGCAAAGCCGGTTGCGGGCCTTCGATGTCTCTCTGGGAATTTCATCAGTGGCGAGATCACCGGCCACCGAGACTCCCACCTCCGTCAACGGCCAGAACCTGACCGGTGATGAAACTCGCCTCTTCCGACAACAGAAAGCAGATCGCGACTGCAACCTCGGCCGGAGTTCCCAATCGTCCCATCGGAACCGACGACAGGACTTGCTGTTCGGCCTCGCTGCCAATCGGGCGGGTCTTGCGGAAGAGCTCTGTTTCGATCGGACCGGGCGCGACGGCATTGGCGGTGATGCCAAAAGTTGCAAGCTCGAGCGCCCATGTGCGTGTACAGCCGACGAGGGCCGCTTTGGCGGCTGCATAGGCGGTTCGATCGCGTGCCCCATGGATCGCCCGGCTGCAAATGTTGACGATACGCCCGTAGTTTCTGGCTTTCATGCCCGAGACGAGTATTTGCGTGGCTTGGATAGCGGCGCGAACGTTCAGGTCCATTACAGCCTGCAACGCGATCATGTCTATGCTACCGAGCGGTTGGGGGGAGGCGATGCCGGCATTGTTGACGATGCCGCCGATCTCGAACTCCTCGGATATGCGTGACAGCACCTCATCTGTCTGCCTCGTCTCGGTGAGATCGCAGCCCAAGAGCGTTCCCGGGAACGAAACGTCTTCGACATTGCGCGCGATCCCCACGACATGATGCCCGCGCTTGGTGAGCATATCCGAGACGGCCCTGCCGATACCTCTTGTCGCACCCGTTACGAGAATGGGAGGACGCGCCTGCGTCAAGGTAGGGCTCTTTCAGACCGCGAATGTCCGCCACGGCAATCACCGGCGGGCTCCGCTGGGGAATGGACATTTTCGCGACACGGGACAAAGCCCTTGTCCTGGCGAGTTGGTGCCCCAATAGGGGATTGGAACCATGGCCCTGCGGCTAGCACCGGAGGCAACAAAAGGGACTGCCGGATCACTGCTAACGGCCCTCCGAATAGCGCTTCAAGCGTTCATCAAGCGTTCCGGTGTGAAGTTCGAACATGTGGTTGTCGTCGCCGTAGAAATAAATCGATTGCCCTTCACCCGGTACACGCGATCGTCCTTCTCGAACTTCCAGGCCGAGCGAGTAAACACGTTGTAAATATTCGTCATATTCTTGATTTGAAATCTTGAATGCGACATGGTTGTACGTTCGCGATGGAAGCGGGTCTCCTTCCATCGTTGCGACCCATACGGGTTCAGCACCTTCTCCGATGAGGAAAAATCTCTCTCTGGACAAAGAGAATGTTTCCGCATCGCTATCATAAATCATTCGGGCATCGAAAATACGTTCGAGAATAACCTGCATGCGATCGAGGTCGCGGACGATGAATGTCATGTGACTGAGGCCCTGAACCAAGATTGTGCTCCCGGATGAGTGTGATGTTTTGGTGGAGATCCTTGTAGAACGCAGTGGATGCTCGATCCGAAGACTGCAGGTGCCGTGAGTTGGCCTTGTTCGGGTGGACCTCGATGGCGTGGCATCGCTCGCTCGCCCGAGGCCTGTGTTCGCGGCCCGCTCACCCATCGCCTCTCCCGTTGCAGGAGCTTGCGAAGCGTAGACCCCAAGCCTAATGGGCTATGCCCTCTCGATCAAAAAGCGCCATTAACGTCCCAGTCATCGTCGCGACGAGCTTTTCCTGCGTGCCCCGAACGGCATATGCCTGAGCATCGCAAACTGTAATGGTACGACCTGGCCTGAGTACGTGCGCCCGAAAAAGAAAATGGTCGCCTTGAGCCGGCGCAACCAGATTTATCTTGAATTCAACGGTCAACACCGCCGCGTCCTCAGGCATGAGCGAGTAGGCAGCATACCCACACGCCGAATCGAGGGCGGTTGCAATGACACCCGCATGCACAAAACCGTGCTGTTGAGCATATTCCGTCGAAAAAGGCATGCTGAGCTCGATTTCGCCAGCCGACAGGCTCACGATTTGAACCCCCAAGGTTGCCATCGCATTCTGGCGCTTAAACCCAGCCAGAACGCGTGCCTCAAAATTCGGGTCTTTTGGATTGAATTGAGTCATCGGATACCTCGTCGGCCGTCGTGGAATTCGCAACGACGAGATTTATCCGGCCTTGCAGATTTGGGTCTTGGAAAAATCGGACAACACTCTCGGTTAGTTGCTTTCGCGCCAAAAAGCGGAACTGCCTCGGTGACAAGCCCGTGTGGCGTCTCACCTCCGCCGACAGATGAGCCTGATCGTAGTAGCCGACCTTGAGAGCTATGGAGGCCAGATTGTCTTGCTCAAACGCAATTTCGTGCAGAGCAGCCTCCAGGCGTTGGACCGCAAGATATTGTTTGGGCGGAAGCCCGACGCATTTCCGGAAATGCCGCTGAACGGACCTCGGAGCGATACCACACTCGTCGGCAAAAGATGCCACGCGAGCGCGTTGGGCCAAAGCCGTCCGTGACAATTGACGATCGGGCAACATGGCGACACATGCATCTGGTTGCAGCCAAAGCTTTAGATAATCGATCCAGGCGTCAAGCGCGGAAACGATGGAAGCTGCCTCCCTCTCCGGCCCGATCATCGCAGCGAATTGCTCGGAGAGGCGAGTGAGTGAGGCTTCATTCAGAGTCACGTCATGGATCTGGCTGCGCACTCCCGCAATCCAGCCATGAAATTCGCGCTGCCTCGGTCGCCGACCGAAACGAGGGGAAAGTTGAACTGCCTTCCATTCCGTTACCGGACGAGAACCACCCGTCCTTTCACTCTGACACCTGTGAACGAGTGCGATTTCGGAGAACGATGAGGCGAATAGACTGCCATCGGCGCGGATCAGACCGCCACAGTCCTGCAAGATGAAAAGATGATCGATAAAGGAGCGATGCCGTGCGGTCGGCTGGAGCTCCGCATAGAACGCTCGACTCTTATCACCCCATTGAGCGAGACGGTTGTAAGGCTCATTTTTGACAGGCATTACGCTCAGACATCCCAAAATTCCGCAGCCCTTGGCGGCAATGAGGCGAGCACGCGATCGAATTCTCGTTCGTCGATGCAACTTCGTAAGGCGACCGCTACATCTCGAATGCATGTTGCGGGAGAAAAGTTATGGTCCTTGCGTAAGGACTGTGCTTCTCGGGTCATGACTGAACGATCCTCGAATGGCGCCTGCACCTCATCCACGTTCCAATCAGCGACGAAAATTGCTCGCAAGATCGGTGGGAGCACGCCCGCGAACCGAATTGCGTCCTTCAATGTGAGTCGTCGCCGAAAGGCATAGAGCACCCCTTGTACAGTCGTGTAAGCCTGATTGCGCGTGGCGAGCTCTGTCTGCTCAATGAGCTTACAAAGAAAACGATCGAAATCCTCCGACGCATGCTGATATTCGATCGGCCGCGGCATTTAGACATTCCTCCTGCTGACAATATGATACCGGGATGCATCGACTCGTCGTCGATTATCGCTTTGGATCAGGTTACAACTCGCTGCCACAAGCGAATATGGCCTCTCTAACGCTGACAACATGGGTATTCGATAGATCAGGACGCCAACGCAGACCAATGCTCCGGGACAGGTCTACGTCTGCAAACGGCACGGCTACGATGTCACCACCTGCGAAGCTTCGCGGGGCGATGACTATGCCCATTCCCTGTTCAACCAGCTTTAATGCCAGGTCGTCTCGATCCGCCCTCGCAACCACACGAAGCTTGATACCGGCGGACTGGAGCTTCCCGCTTCTCAGTTCGCACGAAGTTCGCAGGATGATGTTTTCGTTGACCAGATCGGTGATACAGATCGTCTCCCGTTGGGCCAGTCGGTGATGCCGCGCGACCAGAACGTCGAAAGGTTCCTGCCAAAGAATCTGCGCGGTCTCGGATGGCCTTTCGATCGATGTCCACGCGATATCAATGCGTCCTTGCGCAAGCCACTTGCCGACCTCCGCATTCGTTCCCTCACGGGCTTTCCAAACGGGAGAAGGGGAGCGCATGAGATAGCCGAGGACGGTCGCGACATCGTCGCTGGCGAGCGTTCGGAGAACGCCGATCCGCATGGCAGCGGGCGATTGTCCGCCTTCGGCTATGCTGGCGCGCGCGACGTCGCACCGGTCCAGAATGTCCTTCGCATGTTCATAAAATAACAGAGCCTGTTGGGTTGGGACGATGCGCTGCTTACCACCGGAACGATCGAACAACGGCGAACCAAGATCGTCTTGAAGGGCCTTCAGGCCTGCCGAAAGGGCAGGTTGCGAGATGTGCAGGCGTTCGGACGCGGCGGTGACGGACCGACTCTCGACCACCGCACAGAAAAATCTGAGCTGCTGGAGCTTCATGCCGCATGCCCCCTGTCGCTTCGACATCGAGGCAATATAGAAAAATTCGATTTGGAAGGCCACAAAAAATGAATTTCTCTTATTTAGGTGACGACGGTTAGGTTCGCACCAGTTCAGGATTTCGTTCGAGGTGCGACGTGACGGCTGAGTTGGGCACGCGAATAAAAACTCATGCCCGGCTGCCGGGGATCCTCTATGCCGGTGGCGTGGTCATCTTGTTTTCGGGCTTCGTCGTGGTGTCCCGTATGGGATTCTCGACCGCCCTCACCTTGCCCGATATAGCCGCGCTGCGCTTCGGAATTGGCGGGTTGATCCTGTCTCCGATCCTGATGCGCCATGGCCTGAATGGCTTGCGCCTTAGCGAGGCCGTCGCACTGGCGGTCTTGGGAGGGTTGGGGTTCGCCCTGTTTGCCTATGCCGGATTCGCGCTCGCGCCGGCGGCGCACGGCGCGGTGTTACTGCACGGCACCTTGTCCTTGACGACGGCCTTTCTGATTTTCACCTTCGACGGAAAAGCACCGAGCCGAGGACGGAGCATGAGCCTTGCGGTCATCGTTTCCGGCATCGCGGTTATGGCCTGGGACGGCTTCGCGAACGCTTCCTCCTCGTTGTTGATCGGCGATGCCTGTCTGTTGCTCGCGTCCGGATGCTGGTCCGGTTATGGTCTTTATGTCAGGCGTCTGGGGCTACCGGCCATCGGAGCGGCCGCGATGGTCGCGGTCTTTTCCGCATTAATGTTCCTGCCGATCTATGTGCTTCTGCCCGGCAAGATGCTGTTGAAGGCACAATGGCCGGAGCTTCTCTTGCAGGGGGCGTTCCAGGGTATTTTGGTCGGTGCTATTTCGATCTTTGTTTACACACGCGCCGTAACTTTGCTGGGAGCAAGTCGGGTTTCTCTTTTCACCGCAACCGTTCCAGTCATCACTCTTCTTGCTGCCTTCATCCTGCTTGGTGAAGTACCGAGCGCCTTTAGTTCGATTGGCGTGATGCTCGTTACGGCAGGAATGTTGATCGCATTAAGATATTCGGATTGACGCACCTGTTATCCTTCGCAACGGCGCATCGCTCGCACGGTTCGTCAGATTCCTCCTTCGGGCGGTCTCACTTGTCGATCTCTTCCGACCTCACTTTCAGTTCCGTGTCTGCAAGAACGAGCTTCAGCATATAACGATGAGCTTCAAGAAACCGTGCAGGTTCGATTGGATCGAGGTGGGCAAAGATCATCTGCCAGACGAGCGCCATGACCATAGGGCCAATGAGAGCTTCCGGCGTCTCGGTCAGCGGCGATGGTGCTATTTCACCGCGCGCGATGCCTCGCTCGATGGCTCGATGTAGTATCTCACGCCCATGGCACACCAGAAGCTGATGGTAGAGTTTTGAGATGACCGGAAATCGTCGCCCCTCGGAGATGATGATCCTTGCTAATAATTCGACATCGGATGTGAAGACGGTCGCATACAAACGCTCGATGAGTAGCGTCAGAAGATCGAAGGTCGAGCCCTCGTAGGAAACGACCACCTGCCGCAGTGTCTCGAAAGCCGGAGCGATGCCCGACGATAACGCCGCTTCAAAGAGCGCGTCCTTACTGTCGAAATAGCGATAGATCGTGCCCTTGACGATGCCGGCACGTATAGCAACGTCTTCTAGTCGGGTCGCCTCGAACCCATGTTCCGCGAATTCGGCCAGACCGGCAGCGATGATTTCCTGGGGGCGCGCCTCCTTGCGTCGCCGTCGTCCTTTCCCCGCCGGCGAAGGTGCTTGCTCACTCATTGATCCTATTTCGTCCCTTGCAGCCCGATATCTGACGGCATCCAAGCGTATGCCGAGAGGCATCATTATCAATTAATGACCTATGAGTCACTATTTCGTTGACGGGCGGCAGAGGTGTCGATAATGACTTTCCGGTCATTATTTTCCCGGTCCGCAGCGCCGCTTGCGAGAGTCTGTCCGGAAAATCGTGATCAAGGCGACTCCTATGCCCGCAAGTCCCTAGTTTGATCTCTCAGAAAAGCGCCTTGTTTCTGTCAGGTCTTTTGAAACGGTGAACTTTCTATGTTTCATCCGCGCGCATGCTAGGTCCTGAGAGAATTTGAGATCCGTCGATGATTTTATTCCATTCGCTGCGATTTATTCCGCTTTTTGCTGCTATCGCCACCAATGTCGCCGCCGCTCCGCTGCACCACACACTTAAGCGGTCAGACGGTTCGAACATCGACTGGTATCTCGACCGTCAGCACCCTTCCGATCGACAGGGTATCCTGGTGATCGCACAGGGGTCGGGCTGCGGGTCGGTCGAAAACAACCGGAATGTCGAGGTGGCGAAAGGTTTGCGCCCCGATTTCGCAGTTCTTACGGTCGAGAAATATGGAGTGGAGCCAGGCGACATCCAAGAAGGTCCGGACGATTGTTCGCCAGCCTTCTGGGCCAAACACACGATCAGCCAGCGAGTGCGCGACTATCGTACCGTCATAGATGCCCTGAAGACCGAACGGTGGTGGAATGGGCAACTCGTCCTGTTCGGTGGGTCCGAGGGCGGGGCGGTAGTTCAAATACTTGCCGCCGACGTGAATGCGAACGCAACTGTGATCTTCTCATCCGCAACTGGCATTCCGTTCCGAGACGCTTTTGTTCAGACTCTGCCGGCAGGAATGGCAGCAGAGGCGCAAGCACAAATCGAAAACGCGCTCCGCGACCCGCTTAGCACTGCGAGATGGGGTGGGAATTCGTATCGCTGGTGGGCAGATATCGCTGATCGGCCATTATGGCAGGATGCGCTCAAAGCCTCTGGATTCCTGCTGGTCGTCCAAGGCGTCCGTGACAAGTCGAATCCCATCTCCTCGGCAAGAGCTTTCCGCGAAGCGTTCGCAGCAAGAACCAATCTCACTTATTGGGAATACGAGGACTATGACCATGCGATGATCGATAGCGCCAGGATATCGCATCTTACTCAGGTATTTTCGAGAATCTCAAATTGGCTCAGCCTGAAGCTTAGCGCGAAGACGCCGGCAGAGCAGTAAGCATCAGCCCAACAGCGCACATACCGAGATCGGTCATATCGCCGGCATCTTGCGAATCTAAGAGCCTATCCCATAAAATTTGAAGGTATCCATTTTTCATGTACACCTCATGATGGTCGTGCGAGCCGTCTGACCATCAGTATGACGGCGGCGGCGTAGAGGAGGGCTCTCGCGCTTTCGGTTGTGGCCTCCAAGTCCTTTGCCAGCCTGCGACATCTTCCGAGCGAGGCGAATTCGCTCCACGCCCCAACGTAGGGGCAGTACGACGAAGCCAACTTGATCGGCGATTTTGCGCACGATTTCCACGCTGGCGTAGACTTTTGAGATAAAGGGGTAAAATCGTCTTGCAACCTCGATCACGGGACCGCCCGAGTCCCGGCCTTGAATATCGGCTGCATGCGCTTCGCTGAACAGCCGCCGCCCGCCGGTGTCGACTAGATTGGACGGCTTGCGGCCCTTGATCTTTTGGCCGCCGTCATAGCCGCACGGCCCGCCGGCTTCGGTCGTCTTGACGCTTTGGCTATCCATGATCGCCGCCGTCGGGTGCGCATCACGCCTGCATCGCTGGCGGTAACGCTCGACCAGAGCAAAGTTGATCTTCTCAAAGATCGCCTCATCCCTCATCCAGCATCTTCGGAGAATTCTGCCAACCTGATAGCGATGATTTCTTTGGGGGGGCACCTCTTTGCGTCGCCGTCGTCCTGCCACCGCGGGCGGGGGCGCTTGCTCATTGATCCTATTTCCTCCCTCTGACCGCACATTCGGGGGGGCATTCCAAAACGAATCCGCACAAGCCAGACTTATCTAATAATGACTCTTGGGTCACTAATTTGTTGACGGCACCCTCGGGCTCGATTAATGACTTGAGAGTCACTAATTAACTTGCCTTGAGGTGCACCCATGCCAGTCGATGGAATCTACCAAATCACGGTCAAGACACCGCTCGGACCACAAGATGCGCAAATGACGCTCCGTGCTGAGGGAACGGATCTGTCTGGCTTTATCGAAAACGCCAAAGGTCGATCCGAATTTTCCGGCGGAACCGTTGATGGAGCGGAGTTCCGATTTTCGGCCCGCATCGGCACGCCGATCGGACGCGTGCACGCCGACATCCAAGGAAGAGTGGACGGCGATCAACTGAGCGCCACAGCGAAACTTCCGCTTGGCACAGCCGATATCCAAGGCGCTCGGATCTGATCGTTGCGAAAGGAAAATTATGTCCGCTATTGTTCCGACCTATTCTTTCGCAGAACGCGATCGCCGCTGGTCTCTCGCCAACATGCTCATGGAAGAGCGCGGCCTCGACGCCCTGCTCATTTATGGGGATCGCGAGGGAGCGTTTCCCGCTTTCTATGCCCCCGACGCATGGTTCACCAACGAGCGTCCCGGCTCGATCGTCATCGTCCCGAAGGGCGAAGAACCCATCGTCATTGTTTTCCTGGTGACGGTCATTGAGGATCACATCCAGGCAGCGACGACCGGCCACAAGAGCTGGATCAGGTCCGAGAATATCTATGCCGGGAAGATGGGGTCCAACGTCGTCGAGATCATCGAAGATAGAGGCCTTGCGAGGTGCAAGTTCGGTGTCGTCGGCCTGGAACCTTATCCGCCATATTATTTCGATGGTGTAGTTCCCTATAATACGTGGAAGGGAATTGTCGAAGATTTACCGGATGCGCGTTTCGAAGCCGTCGGCAATGACTTCTTCGCCCGCACGGCCGCCAAGAGCGCCGAAGAAATCGCCGTCCTCAAGTGGTCGGCCGGTGTCGGTGAGAAGATGTGCGCCTCGATGCGCGATGCGACCCGACCGGGTGTCGGCGAGCATGAAATCTATGCAGCCGCTCTCGGCACAGCCGCCAGCAATATCGGCTATTGCGGCCAGATTCTACTCGGCTCCGGGCCAGAGTTCGTCGGATGGGGGCAACCGGCATGGCTCTATCGACCGCAGTTGCCGCGCACCATCCGAGAAGGCGATGTCGTCCTGTCTGAGGTCTTCTCATCGTTCGGCATGCTTGAAACCCAGCATCAGCCGGCGATCGCCGTCGGCAACGTACATTCTGACTTCCACGACGCCGCCGCTTTGGCGCGTGCTTCCTATGAGGCGGGTGTCAAGGCCCTTAGGGTCGGAGCGATCTTTGCGGATGTCGTAGAGGCGATGCGGGCACCAATGCGAGAGCAGTCTTGTTGGCAGGTACATCCCCTCATTCATTCGCTGACACCGTACACGATGATTGGAGCGGGAGAACGCCTCGCTGATCTCTCCGAAATGGCGCGCTACGGCAAGGTGTTGCCGATCCCCTCAATGGGTACTGACCGGGTGCTTGAAGCGGGAATGGTCTTCGCTCTTGAGCCGAACTGCGGCATCGGTCGTCGCATGATCAATCTCGGCGGGACCGTCCTGGTCGGCGAGAACGGCGGTATCGAACTCAACAGTAATTCGACGAGACTGATGCGCGTTTAGTTTGCAACGTAGGGGCAAAGAGTCGCAAACTATGCGGTGGAGAAAATCCAAGCATAATATAAACAGTCGGACGCCGAGCGGAGACCGACTTGATGGCATTCCGTTGACCGCCTTGCGGCAGGCCCTTGTCGTCTCCCACACGCTCAATTTCCACCATGCTGCCGCTGTTCTTGGCGTGACGCAATCCAGTGTCAGCGCCCGGATTAAGGGGCTCGAAGATGCCCTCGGCGTCCTGCTGTTCGAGCGTCGCCATCGCGGAGTGCGCTTGACCGAGGCCGGGCGCCATTTTGTTGCCGGCGTCTCCGCCGGCATCGCGCAACTCGATCACGCGGTGCGAACGGCGGGCGCGATGTTGGATGGAACCGAGGGACGCATTGCAATCGGCGTGCATAGCCCCATCACCGCCGGATTTCTCGCCGATCTTCGTCGCCAGTATCGAGCGACCTATCCCATGATCGAGCAATCTGTGCTGGAGGGCCGGTCTGCGGAGACGATTGCGATGGTTCGCGACGGCAGACTCGACGTCGCCTTCGTCGTCGCAGCCGTGAATGCACCGGATTGCCATTCCCGTCAGTTATGGTGCGAGCCGATGGTGGTTGCAGTGCCGACGGGTCATCCGTTGGGCGAACGCGAGACGATCACCTGGCTTGACCTCGCTGACGAAACCTTTCTCGTCCGGCATGATGGCACTGGCCCCCAAGTGTTCGAGCATGTCGTGCGCCGGATCAGCGAACGGGACCGTTCGCCACGTATCCACCGTTGCGATGTCGCGCGTGACACACTGATGGGTATGGTCGCGGTGGGTGACGGTATCACGCTGACCAGCGAGGCGACGACGCATGTTCCGTTTCCCGGCGTCGTGTTCCGGCTGATCGCCGATGAGACCGAACGGGCGCGATTTAGCGCCGTATGGTCGCCGCACAACCGCAATCCGGCCCTGCTCAATCTGCTTGACCTCGCCGCGCAGATGAGCCGGTCAGCGGGCGCGGTCTGACGCCTTCACCAATTCGCCCGGCTCGACCTTCAGCGCTTGGGCAATCTGTCCCAGCACTGTGACGCTCGCGGATACATCCGCGCGTTCTATCGCGCCGATATAGTGGGCGCTCAGGCGGGCGAGATCGGCCAGCTCTTCTTGCGTCATGTTCCGATCATGACGAATCCGACGCAGATTGACCGACATGACCTCCTTGAGGTCCATGACACGAGAGGAACCAGCGTCGGAATGATCATTCCAGGAACGATCAATCCGATTCTCCATTTGCTGTGGTATTCATTGCGCTGTCGGGGGCGTTTTCGCGACGGCCGGTTCGATCTTCGCGAGGAGATCGTTGGCGGCAATACCGAGGACCGCAGTAATGTCCACGAACTCGACAACATCAATCCGCCGCTCGCCGTTCTCATACTTTGCGACGAACGATTGCGGTTTGCCCAAGGCATCGGCCAACTCGGCTTGTGTCAGACCCTTGGCCTTGCGCGCTTCGACGAGGAGAGATTGCAGCAGGATTTGTCGGGGCGTGCGCAAGGATTTCTGCATTCGGGGCGGCTCTCCGTTGATAAGGGGGAGCCGATCCGGTAATCCTGATTCAGGATTATCCCATTTCGGGATTGTTCTGGACGCTAGGTCCGAGGGAGGGCTGTCCGATGCGGGTGCGACCCGAGCTTGACCCCGATGTCGATGATCTGGCGCCGACCACACCGGAGATCACGATCTACGACGAGGCGCATTTCGTGACCTATCTGCGCCTGCTCGACGCCGAGGCAGATAGTGCCGACTGGCGCGAGGTTGCCCGGATCGTGCTGCATCGCGATCCGGTGGCAGAAAGTGACCGCACGCGCCTTTGCTGGCAAAGTCATATGGCCCGCGCGCAATGGATGATGAAGACCGGCTACCGCAAGATTCTGGAACAGGCGACGGCAGAGGCGCGCTCGGCTCCGCGCTGACCATCCTATTTCTTCGCCATGGTATCCGAAACCTGCACGTTACGGATTTTCTGTTGCTTTTGACCGAAGCGGCTATTCTCTGATCGGCTCCGTCTCTTTTGCTGATTGGAGCCCTTATGTCAGGAAGCCGTGTCCTGTGGGGACAAGTCGCCCTCGTTCTGACGATCGTGTTCACCGCGATCTTGGGCGCGACGGAATGGACAGCGTGGCGGCTCGGCTTTCAGGCGCAGCTTGGGCCACCCTGGTTCGAGGTGGCCGGCTGGCCCTTCTACTATCCGCCGCTCTTCCTCTGGTGGTGGTATTGCTATGACGCCTATGCGCCGCAGATCTTCGTCGAAGGCGCCTGCATCGCGGTGTCGGGCGCGTTGGTCTCGATCGTCGTCGCCATCACGCTGTCGGTGATCCGGGCGCGGGAGGCGAAGAACGTCGCCACCTATGGATCGGCGCGCTGGGCGGAACCGAAGGAAATTCGCGCCGCCGGATTGCTTGGTCCCGATGGCGTGCTGCTCGGCAAGCTGGACAGCGACTATCTCCGCCATGACGGCCCCGAGCATGTGCTGTGCTTCGCGCCGACAAGGAGCGGCAAGGGTGTGGGCCTTGTCGTGCCGACATTGCTGACCTGGCCGGGCAGCACGATCATCCACGACATCAAGGGCGAGAATTGGGGGCTGACCGCCGGCTTCCGGGCAATACACGGCCGCGTGCTGCTGTTCGATCCGACCGATCCCACCTCATCAGCTTATAACCCGCTGCTGGAGGTGCGGTGCGGCGACAAGGAAGTTCGCGACGTGCAGAACATCGCCGACATCCTCGTCGATCCCGAAGGCGCGCTCGACAAGCGCAACCATTGGGAAAAAACCAGCCATTCATTGCTGGTCGGCGCGATCCTGCATGTTCTCTATGCGGAGAAGGACAAGACGCTCGCTGGCGTCGCCAATTTCCTTTCCGATCCGAAGCGCCCCGTCGAGGCGACGTTGCGCGCCATGATGAACACGCCACACCTAGGCGAAGCGGGCGTCCATCCGGTCATTGCGTCGTCGGCGCGCGAGCTGCTGAACAAGAGCGACAACGAACGATCGGGCGTGCTGTCCACCGCCATGTCCTTCCTCGGCCTCTACCGCGATCCTATCGTCGCGAAGGTGACGGCCCGCTGCGACTGGCGCATCGCCGATCTCGTCGCTGGCGAAAAGCCCGTCAGCCTTTATCTCGTCGTCCCGCCCTCCGACATCAACCGCACCAAACCGCTGATCCGCCTGCTGCTCAATCAGGTCGGGCGGCGGTTGACAGAAGACCTAAAGATTTCCGCCAACCGCCAAAGGTTGCTGCTGATGCTGGACGAGTTTCCGGCGCTCGGCCGGCTCGACTTCTTCGAGAGCGCGCTGGCCTTCATGGCGGGCTACGGCATCAAGTCCTTCCTGATCGCGCAATCGCTCAACCAGATCGAGAAGGCATACGGCGCGAACAACAGCGTGCTCGACAATTGCCATGTGCGCGTCGCCTTCGCCACCAATGACGAACGCACCGCCAAGCGGGTATCGGACGCACTCGGCACCGCGACCGAAATGCGCGATTCCACCAACTATGCCGGGCATCGGCTGTCGCCCTGGCTCGGGCATCTCATGGTGTCGCGGCAGGAGACGGCCCGGCCGCTGCTCACCCCCGGCGAGGTGATGCAGCTCCCGCCCGCCGACGAATTGCTACTAGTCGCGGGCGTGCCGCCGGTTCGGGCGAAGAAAGCCCGCTATTACGAGGATGCGCGGTTTCGCGAACGCATCCTGCCGCCGCCGAAGTCGAACACTACGAAGAAGCCGACAACACCGCCGGCCGACGACTGGTCGTCGTTGGCGATTCCTTCCGTCTCGACAGGGACCGCGCACGGAAATGTCGGCAGCACGATCGCCGATTCGGCCAATGCAGGCATCCGCCGCGAACCGGAACTGCCCGAGTACGAAGAGATCACGCCACCCGAACGCCCGGTGGTCGGCGAGTTCGATCTGCTCGACGACGATCCCGATGTGGACGCCGCCAAGGCCAGCCGCCTCCGCCTTCAGGTCACATCGAACGCCCGGCAGGCGACGATGGACCCGGCGGACGGCATCGATTTGTGAGGGCGACGGCCATGCAGACCAAGACCCGCATGAACGTCTATTTCGAGCCGGAGCTGCTGAAGAAGGTCGAGGCGCTGGCGCTCCGCCGCAACATCTCCAAATCGGCCGTGATCGAAGCCGCCGTCGCGTCCTTCCTCTCGGCCGATGCGTCGGAGCGGCTGGAGGCGGTGTTCGCGCGCCGGATGGACCGGATCGGCCGCCAGATCGATGGCCTCGACGAAGACCTCGCCATCCTCGGCGAGACGCTCTCGCTGTTCATCCGCTTCTGGATGACGATCACCCCGCCGCTGCCCGACAGCGCGCATCCATCGGCGCGCGCCAAGGGCACGGAGCGGTTCGAGGGCTTCCTACAATCGCTAGGCCGGAAACTCGCGACCGGCGATCGATTCCTGAGAGAGTTGTCGCGCGACATCGACCCCAACAGGAACAAGGGGCCGGACTAGGCTACCCGGATGTGCGCGACTATTCCGATCTACGCTGGCGGCACACGGTCATCGTCGTCGCGAAGCTGATGCGCATCGGCCGCAATGAGCTTCAAGCCGTAGAGATCCTTCAACATCCCGATCCGTTCGAGTGTCGCCGAGCTGAAGGCGTCCTTGCCTTCAAACGCGTTTAGCAACACGCCTTCCAGCAGATCACCAAGGCTCATGTCCAGATATTCGGCAAGGCCCTTCGCGACCTTGAGAATCCGCTTTTCGATCCGAACGCCGGTCTGGACACGCTCGACCGTCTTCTCGCTCGCCTGAGGCTTCATAGACTTTGACCTCCAATTGGGCGGCGTAGCCGTCCGCCATGCGTGTTGCCTGTCAATGGGCATTGAAGTTATTTTGGTACATTGGTACCAAAAGTGCAAGCGCTGTGCGCGAACGCGACGCCTCCACGATTCAGCCGAAAAATCTCTCGCGAAGGAAACAACCACCATGACCGTCAATGCTCACCCCGACCACGCCGAGATCGTCGAAGTCGGCGAAGGGTTTCTCGCGCGAACCTTCCCGCCCGAGCGCTATCATCACCGCGAACATCTCATTATGGCCGCCTACCTTCTGGTGCGTTATCCCGAACGCAACTGGCGGGCAGAGCTTCCCGATCTGATTCGCGCCTACAATGTCGCGGCGGGCGGTGTGAACGACGACACGCGCGGCTATCATCACACGATGACGATGGCCTTCCTGACCATCGTCGAAGAGGTGCTTGCCGAATCCGGGCGCAACGATGTCGTCGCCGCTTGTCATGCCGTGTTGAACTCGCCGGCGGCCGAGCAGAATATCCTGCTGCGCTTCTGGAGCCGTGATCTGCTATTTTCGCGCGAAGCACGTCTGGATTGGATCGAACCGGATATCAGCAAAATCGATCTGCGCGTTGCGGCGGCTTCGTAACGTTCCTCAGAAGTAACGCGGCGTATCCATCCGGCAGCCAATCCCGCCGATTGCCGCCTTTTCTCGCCGATCCCCGCACGGTTTTCGATAGTTGTTGAACAGGTCCAATTTTAGGCTCTTTTAATCGACCCCGTCTGGGGATCGTCTGACTTCTCCCCGGCGAGATCGGGGATCAGATGGCGGTTTCGCATCACAATACGGAAGGCCTGGCTCGCGGTGCGCGGATGCTGCGTACGGCGCTTGGCCCCGCCATTGCCCGGCTTCTGGAAGATGCCTCCGTCGTCGAGGTGATGCTGAACCCGGACGGGCGCATCTGGATCGACCGGCTCTCCGAGGGGCTGTCCGATACCGGCGAGCGTCTGTCGCCCGCCGATGGCGAACGCATCGTCCGTCTGGTCGCACACCATGTCGGGGCCGAGATCCATGCCGGCGCGCCGCGCGTTTCGGCCGAATTGCCCGAGACGGGGGAGCGGTTTGAGGGCTTGTTGCCGCCCGTGGTCGTCGCGCCCGCCTTCGCCATCCGCAAGCCCGCCGTCGCCGTGTTCACGCTCGACGATTACGTCCGGGCCGGGATCATGTCGGCTGCCCAGGCCAAGGCGTTGCGAGCTGGCGTCACGTCCCGCGCCAACATCCTCGTCGCCGGCGGCACATCGACCGGCAAGACGACGCTGACCAATGCGCTGCTGGCGGAGGTCGCGAAGACATCCGATCGCGTCGTCATCATCGAGGATATGCGCGAACTGCAATGCGCCGCGCCCAACCTCGTCGCGATGCGAACGAAGGACGGCGTCGCCTCGCTCTCCGATCTCGTTCGTTCCTCGCTGCGCCTGCGTCCAGACCGCATCCCGATCGGCGAAGTACGCGGCGCAGAGGCGCTCGACCTTCTGAAAGCCTGGGGCACCGGCCATCCCGGCGGCATCGGCACGATCCACGCCGGCAGCGCCATCGGCGCGCTGCGGCGGATGGAACAGCTCATCCAGGAAGCCGTCGTTACCGCCCCGCGCGCGCTGATCGCCGAGACGATCGACCTCGTCGCCGTGCTCTCCGGCCGTGGCTCCGCCCGCCGGCTCACCGAACTCGCCCGTGTCGATGGCCTTGGTCCGTACGGCGACTACCGCGTCGTGCCCGCCGTCGACGGCGCATTGAACGCGATCAGCACCAACCCGGAAGGAGCAACTCCGTGATCCAAGTCGCATGCCTCGCGCGCCAACGCCTCGCCATGACCGTATCCATCGTCGCGCTCAGCGTGGCGCTGACGGTGCCCGCCTATGCCTCCGGCTCGTCGATGCCGTGGGAACAGCCGCTGCAACAGATCCTCCAGTCGATCGAAGGCCCGGTCGCCAAGATCATCGCCGTCATCATCATTATCACCACCGGCCTGACGCTCGCGTTCGGCGACACCTCGGGTGGCTTCCGCCGCCTGATCCAGATCGTGTTTGGCCTGTCGATCGCGTTTGCCGCCAGCTCGTTCTTCCTCAGCTTCTTCTCGTTCGGCGGCGGGGCGCTGGTCTGATGGCGGGCGTCGGCGACCAGAGCGGCGAAGTGCCGGGTTTCACCGTGCCGGTTCACCGGGCGCTGACCGAGCCGATCCTGCTCGGCGGCGCCCCGCGCGCCATCGCCATCATGAACGGCACGCTCGCCGGCGCGGTCGGTCTCGGCCTGCGCCTCTGGCTGGTCGGCATCGCCATTTGGGCCATCGGCCACCTTGCGGCGGTGTGGGCGGCGAAGCGCGACCCGCTCTTCGTCGAAGTCGGCCGCCGCCATCTGCGCATCCCCGCGCACCTTTCGGTCTGAAGGGGAGCGCGGCCATGATGAACCTCGTCGAATATCGCAGCCGTAACCGCCGGCTCGCCGATTTTCTGCCTTGGGCGGCCTTGGTCGGCCCCGGTATCGTGCTCAACAAGGATGGCTGTTTCCAACGCACCGCGGGCTTCCGTGGTCCCGACCTGGATTCGGCCGTGCCCGCCGAACTGGTCGCCGTCGCGGGTCGCCTCAACAACGCCTTCCGTCGTCTCGGGAGCGGATGGGCGATCTTCGTCGAAGCGCAACGTCATGCGGCCGGCACCTATCCCGCGAGCCGCTTTCCCGATGCCGCCTCGGCGCTGGTTGATGCCGAACGGAAAGCCGACTTCGAGGAAGCGGGTAGCCATTTCGAGTCGAGCTACTTCCTGACCTTCGTCTATCTACCGCCGGCCGAGGACGCCGCCCGCGCCGAGACGTGGCTCTATGAAGGCCGCGAGAAGACCGGCATCGACGCGCACGAGGTGATGGCCAGCTTCGCCGATCGCACCGACCGGCTGCTGCATCTCATTGAAGCCTTCATGCCGGAATGCCGCTGGCTCGATGACGGTGAGACACTGACTTATCTGCACGGCTGCGTGTCCACGCACCGTCATCGCGTCCGCGTTCCCGAGACGCCGATGTATCTCGACGCGCTCTTGGCCGATCAGCCGCTCACCGGCGGGCTGGAGCCGCGGCTGGGAGCGCAGCACCTGCGCGTCCTGACCATCACCGGCTTCCCGACTACGACCACGCCGGGCCTACTCGACGAGTTGAATCGGCTCGCCTTTTCCTATCGCTGGTCCACCCGCGCGATCCTGCTCGACAAGACCGAAGCCACCAAGCTGCTCACCAAAATCCGCCGCCAATGGTTCGCCAAGCGCAAGTCGATCGCCGCGATCCTCAAGGAAGTGATGACCAACGAGCAATCCGTACTGATGGACACGGATGCCTCGAACAAGGCAGCGGACGCCGATCTCGCGCTTCAGGAGCTGGGTGCCGATTACGCCGGCATCGCCTATGTCACCGCGACGGTGACAGTGCGGGATATCGATCCGCGTGTCGCCGACGAGAAGCTGCGGCTGGTCGAGAAGGTCATCCAGGGCCGCGATTTCACAGCGATGGTGGAGACCATCAACGCGGTCGACGCCTGGCTCGGCAGCCTGCCGGGGCATGTCTACGCCAACGTCCGGCAGCCACCGATTTCCACGCTCAATCTCGCCCACATGATCCCCCTCAGTGCCGTGTGGGCGGGGCCGGAACGGGACGAGCACTTCGGCGCCGCCCCCTTGCTCTTCGGCAAGACCGACGGCTCGACCCCGTTCCGGTTTTCCCTTCATGTCGGTGATGTCGGCCATACCCTGGTTGTTGGTCCGACCGGCGCCGGCAAATCGGTGCTGCTGGCGCTGATGGCCTTGCAGTTTCGCCGTTATGCCGGGGCTCAGGTGTTCGCCTTCGATTTCGGTGGTTCGATCCGCGCCGCGGCACTCGCTATGCGTGGCGACTGGCACGACCTCGGTGGTGGATTGACGGACGGATCGGAAACCTCCGTCAGCCTGCAGCCGCTGGCGTGCATCGAAGAGACCGCCGAACGCGCCTGGGCCGGGGACTGGATCGTCGCCATCCTCACCCGCGAAGGCGTCGCCATCACGCCGGAGGTCAAAGAACATATCTGGACGGCGTTGACCTCGCTCGCCTCCGCGCCAATCGAAGAACGGACCATCACTGGCCTCTGCGTCCTCTTGCCGTCGAATGACCTGAAGCAGGCGCTGCGGCCCTACTGCATCGGTGGAGCGTGGGGCCGGTTGCTCGACGCCGAGAGCGAACATCTCGGCACGGCCAGTTGCCAAGCCTTCGAGACCGAAGGGCTGATCGGCACGGACGCCGCCCCGGCCGTTCTCGCCTATCTCTTCCATCGTATCGAGGATCGGCTCGACGGATCGCCGACGCTCATTATCGTCGATGAGGGCTGGCTCGCGCTCGACGACGAGGGCTTTGCCGGCCAGCTTCGCGAATGGTTGAAGACGCTCCGGAAGAAGAACGCCAGCGTCATCTTCGCCACGCAGAGCCTTTCGGACATCGACGGCTCGGCAATCGCGCCCGCGATCATCGAGAGTTGCCAGACGCGGCTGCTGCTGCCGAACGAGCGGGCGATCGAGCCGCAGATCACCGCCATCTATCGCCGCTTCGGCCTCAACGATCGTCAGATCGAGATCATCGCGCGCGCCATGCCGAAGCGCGACTACTACTGCCAGTCCCGGCGCGGCAACCGGCTGTTCGAGCTGGGGCTCTCCGAGGTGGCGCTGGCGCTGTGCGCCGCATCCTCGAAGACCGATCAGGCGGCCATCGCGAAGATCGTTGCCGAACATGGCCGTGACGGCTTCCTCGATGCCTGGTTGCGCCATCGCGGCGCCGGCTGGGCCGCCGACCTCATTCCCGACCTCACCAATCTGGAGACACGCTCATGACATCGCGCCGTCTGCGCGCGGCGCGCTTCGCCGCTGCCTTGCTTTCCGCCTCCGTCGCCGTCGCACCGATGCTGCCGATGCCCGCGCACGCCATTATCGTCTTCGACCCGTCGAACTATGCGCAGAACGTCCTTCAGGCTGCCCGCGCGCTCCAGCAGATCACCAATCAGATCACCTCGCTTCAGAACGAAGCGCAGATGCTGATCAACCAAGCCCGCAATCTGGCGAGCCTGCCATATTCGTCGCTCCAGCAGCTTCAGCAGTCCGTGCAACGGACGCAGCAGCTTCTCGGGCAGGCGCAGAACATCGCCTACGACGTTCAGCAGATCGATCGGGCCTTCCAGCAGAAATACTCGACCGCCTCGATGTCGGCGTCGGACCAGCAACTCGTCGCCGATGCCCGCTCGCGCTGGCAGAACACGGTCGGCGGTTTGCAGGACGCCATGCGCGTGCAGGCCGGCGTCGTCGGCAACATCGACACCAACCGTGCGCAGATGTCGACGCTTGTCGGTGCCAGCCAGTCGGCGACCGGCGCGCTCCAGGCGACGCAGGCCGGCAATCAGCTTCTCGCCCTCCAGGCGCAGCAACTCGCCGACCTCACCGCCGTCGTCGCCGCCAATGGCCGGGCACAGGCGCTCAGCGATGCCGAGCGCGCGGCCGCCGCCGAACAGGGTCGCGAGCAGCGCCGTCGCTTCCTGACGCCGGGCACGGGCTATCAGCCCGGTTCGGCCAAGATGTTCTACGGCAACAACTGAGGGCGCGGCGATGGACGGCAAGACCCTCGCACGCATCGGCGCCGTCGCCTTCGTCGCGGTCGCAATCACCGCCACGGTGATCGAACTGACGCGTACCGACGGGACGACGGAGATCCGCACGGTCAGCCGTCCTCACGTCAGCGATCCCGGATCGCTGCGCGCCACGCTCCGGCAGTGCCGCGACATGGGCGAAGCCGCCGGTCGTGATGCGATCTGCCTGAAGGCATGGGCTGAGAACCGCGACCGGTTTCTGGGCGCCACCCTGCCGGAGGCGCATTGATCATGGGCGGCTCCGGCGTCATCGACCATTTCCTGGAGGTCTTCACCCGCTACATCGACAGCGGCTTCGGCCTGCTGCAGGGCGAGGTGGCCTTCATCGCCACGACGTTGATCGTCATCGACGTGACACTGGCCGCGCTGTTCTGGTCGTGGGGCGCCGACAACGACATCATCGCGCGGCTGATCAAGAAGACCCTGTTCGTCGGTGTCTTCGCCTACATCATCGGCAACTGGAACAACCTCGCGCGCATCGTCTTCGAGAGTTTCGCGGGGCTCGGCCTGAAAGCGTCCGGCACCGGCTTCTCGGTCAGCGATCTCATGCGTCCCGGCAAGGTGGCGCAAACCGGCCTCGACGCGGGCCGGCCGCTGCTCGACTCCATCTCCGACCTGATGGGTTGGGTGTCGTTCTTCGAGAACTTCATTCAGATCGCCTGCCTGCTGTTCGCCTGGGCGCTGATCCTGCTCGCTTTCTTCATCCTCGCCGTCCAGCTCTTCGTCACCCTGATCGAGTTCAAGCTGACGACGCTGGCCGGCTTCGTGTTGATCCCCTTCGGTCTCTTCGGCAAATCCGCCTTCATGGCCGAGCGGGTGCTCGGCAACGTGATATCGTCGGGCATCAAGGTGATGGTGCTCGCGGTCATCATCGGCATCGGCTCGACCCTCTTCTCCGAGTTCACCGCCGGCTTCAACGGCGCGACGCCGACCATCGACGACGCCATGGCGATCGTGCTGGCGGCGCTGTCGCTGCTCGGCCTCGGCATCTTCGGTCCCGGTATCGCCAACGGCCTCGTCTCCGGTGGTCCGCAACTCGGCGCCGGAGCGGCGATCGGAACCGGTCTCGCCGCCGGTGGCATGGCGATGGCGGGTGCCGCGGCGGTCGGTGCGGCCGCGTCCGGTGGCACGGCATTGGCAGGAGGTGCCGCTGCGGCCGCTCGCGGCGGGGCGACGTTCGCCGGTGGGGTATCAACCGCCTACGGCCTCGGCGCTGCCGGACATACTGGCGCGACAGGCGCCGCAGCGGGTCTCGGCAATGTCGCTGGCACTGGTGCTTCCAAACTCGGCTCTGCCATCGCCAGCCCATTTCGGCGTGCCGCCGCGTCGATGAGGGAGAGCTTCGAGGCGGGCGGTCGATCGGCCGTCGGCGAGAGCGGCGCCTCCGATGCCGCCGCATCCTCATCCGCAACCACTGACGGCCCGCCCGCTTGGGCCAAGCGCATGAAGCGCTCTCAGGCGATGTCACACGGCGTCCAGGCCGCCGCCCATGCGGTCAAGTCCGGTGACAGCCATGGCGGCGGCGCTTCCGTCAATCTCTCCGAAGGCAACTGACCATGTTCAAACGACCTGCCGCGCATTACGGCAAATCTCCCGAACCCGAGACGCCCTATCAGCGCGCCGCCCAAGTCTGGGACGACCGCATCGGTTCGGCTCGTGTGCAGGCGAAGAACTGGCGCCTGATGGCTTTCGGATCGCTGGCCTTGTCGGCGGGTCTCTCCGCCGCCTTGGTCTGGCAATCGCTGAGCGGCTCGGTCGTGCCGTGGGTGGTGCAGGTCGACAAGATCGGCGCAGCACAGGCCGTCGCTCCAGCAACCGCCGATTATCGGCCAACCGATCCGCAGATCGCCTTCCATCTTGCGCGCTTCATCGAAGAGGTTCGCTCGATCCCGGCCGACGCGATCATCGTCCGCCAAAACTGGCTCAGGGCCTACGATTTCACCACGCAGGCCGGAGCATTGGCGCTCAACGACTACGCCCGCGCCAACGACCCCTTCACCAAGGTCGGCAAGACGCAGATCGCCGTCGATGTCTCGAGCGTCATCCGCGCGTCGCCCGACAGCTTCCGCGTCGCCTGGGTCCAGCGGACCTATCAGGACGGTTCGCTCGCCTCCACCGAGCGCTGGACCGCCATCCTGACCGTCGTCGTTCAGGTGCCGCGCGACGCCGAAAAGCTTCGGGCCAACCCGCTCGGAATCTACGTCACCGCCATCAACTGGTCGAAGGAGCTGACCCAATGACGCCGACCTTCCGCAAAGCCGCCCCCGGACAAGCGGGACGTCCGGCCTTCCTCACCTGCAGTTTTCAGACTTTCCGTAAATCCGCCTTGCCGCTTCTCTTGGCTTGCACATCCGTGCTCACCGGCTGTGCGACCGCGCAGAAGCCGCCTGAAATCTCCTATGACGATGCGATGCCTGCGGTTCAGACGGCCGATCCGCCGGCGCCGGTCCGGGTGGTGGAATTGCCGAAGCCGCTTCCGCTGCCCGGCCAGTTGAAGCCCGTCGGCAAAGACGGCAAGCCGACGCCCGAACTGCCGGACCCCGCCGCGCGGGTGAACGAGGCCAATGCCGCCGCGCGGATGCAGCCGGTCAGGAACGGCTTCATCAACGCCATCCAAGTCTATCCCTTCGTCGATGGCGCGCTCTATCAGGTCTACACCGCGCCTGGGCAGATCACCGATATCGCCTTGCAGCCCGGCGAAACTCTGGTCGGTGCCGGTCCGGTTGCCGCCGGCGATACGGTGCGCTGGATCATCGGCGACACCGAGAGCGGCGCAGGCGCGACGAAGCAGGTTCATATCCTCGTAAAGCCGACGCGGCCCGAGTTGATGACCAACCTCGTCATCAACACCAATGCGCGCACCTACCACATGGAGCTGCGCTCGACCGAGAAGACCTATATGGCCTCGGTGTCGTGGCAATATCCGCAGGATCAGCTCATCGCGCTGCGTCGGCAGAACGCCGAGGCGCAGGCCGTCCAGCCGGTGGCGACCAGCATCGATCTCACGCGCGTCAACTTTCGCTACGAGGTGACCGGCGATCGCGCGCCGTGGCGGCCGCTACGCGCCTTCGACGATGGCAAGCAGGTCTTCATCGAGTTCCCGCGAGGCATCGGCCAGGGCGAGATGCCGCCGCTCTTCGTCGTCGGTCCGGAGGGCGACACCTCGGAACTGGTGAACTATCGCGTGCGGGACAACTACATGATCGTCGACCGGCTGTTCGCCGCCGCCGAGCTGCGTTTCGGCGCGGACAAGAACCAGAAGCGCGTTCGCATATCCCGCACCGACGGGAGGCCGGCGTCGTGAGCGAGATCGAACCCGATCGTCAGAAGCCGGACGCGGACGACGATGCCCGGCCGCTGACCGGAGAACCGGTCGCGCCGATGCGGCTACGGCCTGAACCGCCGCGCGTGACGCGCCTGTCGCGAAAGGTGTTGATCGCCCTTGGCCTGCTTGCCGGCACCGGTATCGGTGGCACGTTGATCTACGCGCTTCAAACCCGGCACAGCGGCAAGACGAACGAGGAGCTCTATTCGACCGACAACCGGACGACGCCCGACGGCCTTGCCGCCTTGCCGAAGGACTATGCCGGCATCCCGAAGCTCGGCCCGCCGCTGCCGGGCGACCTCGGCCGCCCCATCCTCAGCGCCCAGAATGCCGGCCAGCCGGTGCCGACGCCGGGAATTGCGACGCCCAATCCGGGGATCAGCCAGGAAGAGCAACGCCGAATCCAAGAGCTGGAGGCCGCGCGGACGGCGCGTCTCTTTGCCTCGACCGAGACGCGGCCAGCCAGCACTGCTGTGGCACAGCCGCAAGCTACCGTCGCGCCGCAGGCGGACCTCGCCAGTCTCGGGCTCGCGCCACCGCCCGCGACGCCTTCCGCGCAGGATCGTCAGCTCGCGTTCCTCAATCAAGCACCCGACAAGCGCACGGTCTCGCCGGATCGTGTCGTCGCACCTGCATCGGCCAACGTGCTTCAGGCCGGGGCGGTGATCGCGGCGGCGCTCATCACCGGCATTCGGTCCGATCTACCCGGTCAGATCACTGCTCAGGTCACGGAGAACGTCTATGACAGCCCGACCGGACGCGTCCTGCTCGTGCCGCAGGGCACGCGGATCATCGGTCAGTACGACAATGGCGTCGGCTTCGGTCAGCGCCGCGTGCTGCTGGTCTGGAACCGGCTGATCTTCCCCAATGGCCGTAGCATCGTCCTTGAGCGCCAGCCCGGCGCGGACGCCGAGGGCTATGCCGGGATGGAAGATGGCGTCGATTACCATTGGGGTGAGCTGTTCAAGGCCGCGGCGCTGTCAACGCTGCTTAGCGTGGGTGCCCAATCCGGATCGTCGAGCAATGACAGCGACATCATCCGCGCGTTGCGCAACGGTGCATCCGACAGCATCAATCAGACCGGCCAGCAGATCGTGCAGCGTCAGCTCAACATCGCCCCGACGCTCACCATCCGACCGGGTTTCCCCGTCCGTGTAATCGTCACCCGCGATCTCGTGCTCGAGCCCTACGGAGGCTGACATGGCAAAGCTGAAACTCGGCCCGATCGCCGACGACAAGCCGGTGAAGGTGACACTGGAACTGCCCGCCAGCCTTCATCGCGACCTCACCGCCTATGCCGAAATCCTCGGCCGAGAGGCGGGCCAAGCCGCTGCCGATCCCGTTCGTCTGATCGTCCCCATGCTGGAGCGGTTCATGGCAACGGACCGGGGATTTGCAAAGGCGCGGCGGGGCAGGCCTGAGCCCCGTTAAGAATCCAATGTGGGCCGCCGAACCATCACAGTCCTCGCTTTCGGCTTACACGCATTCTCGACATTTCGGAGCATCCGCTTCGGAAAAAAGCTTTATATAAAGTGCCTTACAGGCAGAGCGCGTCCGGTTGCAGCATTCCCTCGACGAGTGCCGAACACTTCCATTGGTGCTTCGGGCCATCTTGTTCAGCTCATGCAGCACGGCTTCGGGCACCCTCCTGGTGAAAAGTGCATCACTTTGTTGAAGTCTGATGCGCGAGCCGGTAGGTTGATACGAGGAACCGTGAGGATGGAAATGAACGAGCGTCCGCGCAAGGCAACGCGACTGACCGTGAGTCTGGAAGAACAAGATTATCAGACTCTGTGCCAGATCGCGTTATCGAGGGACGCTTCGGTCTCGTGGGTCATCCGCCAGGCGATTCGCCAATTCATCGAAAGCTCGTCGGAAGCCCGTCATCCACCCCTTATGTCTCGGCCGCCTCGAAAGGGTGGTGAGGCATGAGGCTTGTCAGAAACAGTGGGACGGATCGTGGTGTCGACAGGTTGCGCGAATGGCTGGATCAGGGCGCTCTCATAGATATCGTTTCCCCGTCCTTTTCGCTGCTTGCTTTTGCCGAGCTTCGAGGCGTCCTCGATCGGATCGAGCGGTGCCGACTGTTGCTCGGAGACGCCAGTTCGGTTCTTCCAGGCCTTCTCGGGGGTGAAGCTGACATCGTCTTCCGGGGACAACTCCAAGGGCGTTGGCTCGCGCGCCTCGTTGCCGATTGGGCCCGGAAGCGGGTTGAAATTCGACACGCACGCCGGTCGCCGCCTCAGTCGCTGATACTCGTCAACGGCAAGCCTGACTTCCGTCGAGCCATGGTCGGCACATGCTCATTCACGTCTGATGGTCTGGGTGTCACACCGAGCGGTCGCTTGGGGTTGGTTCAGGCAACCGAGTCTGATGCCGAGACTGCTGATTTCTCGGAATGGTTTCGCTCGAACTGGGATGACATCGAGGCGAACCCATCGGCGAAGGCTCACTTTCTAAACGCGCTGGAAGAAATCGCCTCGCAGCGCGCGCCATCGCTCGTCTATTTCCAGATCCTCTATCAGGTCTTCAAGGACCTGGGTAATGAGCTAGACGAAGAGCGGATCATCAAGTCGGCGACCGGCATTCGAAACACCGTCGTGTGGAAGAAGCTGTTTCGCTTCCAACGCGATGGAGTCGTGGGTGCGATCGATAAATTGGAGAGGATCGGCGGCTGCATTATTGCTGACAGTGTTGGCCTCGGAAAGACATTCGAAGCGCTCGCAGTCATAAAGTACTATGAGCTTCGCAATGATCGTGTTCTCGTGCTTTGCCCAAAGCGCCTCCGTGATAACTGGACCCTCTATAAGGCAAATGACCGCCGTAATATTCTGTCTTCAGACCGGTTCAATTATGATGTCTTGAACCATACGGATCTGTCGCGCGATGGCGGTGTATCCGGCGACATCGACCTCACCCACGTCAACTGGGGCAACTACGACCTCGTGGTCATCGACGAGTCGCACAACTTCAGGAACAAGCCGACCCACAAGGACCGCGACAGCCGCTACGACCACCTCATGAAACGGATCATCCTGTCAGGGGTGAAGACCAAGGTGCTGATGTTGTCCGCGACGCCGGTCAACAACCGTCTTGCCGACCTCAAGAACCAAATCGCATTTGTAACAGAGGGAAATGACGTTGCTCTTGCAGCCAACGGCATTCCAAGCATCGAGGCGACGATCCGTAAAGCGCAGGGCCAGTTCAATCGTTGGCTCGACCTTCCAGAAGGCGAACGTCGGCCAGCTAGACTTATGGATATGCTCGGCTTTGACTACTTCAAGCTGCTCGACATGCTGACGATCGCCAGGTCGCGAAAGCACGTGCAACGCTATTACGGGGTCGAGGAAACGGGGCAGTTTCCTGACCGGCTGCCGCCAGTGAACATCAAGGCAGACGTTGACCTTACGGGTGAGTTTCGGCCTATTCGCGAGGTCAACAACGAAATTCGTCGCCTTACTCTCGGTGCCTACGCGCCACTGCGATACGTGTTGCCACACAAGCAGGCGGCGTATGACGAGAAGTACAGCACGAAGATTCGAGGCGGGGATCAGTTCTTCCGTCAGCTCGATCGAGAGGAGAGTCTCATCCACCTCCTGCGCGTGAATATCCTGAAGCGTATGGAGAGTTCAGTCGCGTCGTTCTCCCTGACCATCGAACGTCAGCTCGCGGACGTTGATGCTCTGCTCGCCAAGATCGACGCCCATGACGGCTCGATCGAGGAAATTCCGATCGACGACGTGGATGTGGACGATCCCGCATTCGAGCCGCTGCTCGTCGGCCGAAAGGTCAAGGTGCTTCTCCAGGACGTTGACCGTATTCGCTGGCGACAGGATCTCGTCGAGGACCATGAACGCTTGGCGGCGCTTCTAGCCGCCGCACGTCTTGTTATCCCCAAGCGTGATGCCAAGTTGGCTGCGCTCAAGCGGCTGATTGTTGAGAAAGTCCGCTATCCGATCAACCCGGATAACCGGAAGATTTTGCTGTTCACGGCGTTCGCCGATACGGCGGACTATCTCTACCGCGAGTTGGCCGATTGGGCGCGGTCGGCGCTTGGCCTGCATAGTGCAGTCGTTACCGGCGCTGGGGCGAACAGGACCACATTGCCGGGTGTTCGCGGGGACATGACCAGTATCCTCAGCTCCTTTTCACCAAGATCCAAGGAACGCCCCGCTGAGCTTGCCGCTGAGGGTGAAATCGATCTTCTGATTGCCACGGACTGCATTTCGGAAGGTCAGAACCTTCAAGACTGCGATTACCTCGTCAACTACGATATCCATTGGAATCCCGTGCGGATCATCCAACGATTTGGCCGTATCGACCGGATCGGTTCCCGCAACTCCAGAATCCAATTGGTCAATTTCTGGCCGAATATGGAGTTGGACGAGTACCTCGACCTCGAATCCCGCGTCAGCGGACGCATGATGCTTCTGGACGTGTCGGCCACGGGCGAGGAGAACGTCATCGAGTTCCAGGCAGGCAACGAAATGAACGATCTGGAATACCGTCGCGCGCAGCTTCAGAAGCTGCAGGACGCCGTGATCGATCTCGAGGACTTGTCCAGTGGCGTTTCCATCGCCGATCTTACGCTCAACGATTTTCGGATCGATCTGGCGGGCTATCTGGGGGCCAATCGGGATCGACTCGACGCGTTGCCGCTCGGCACCTACGCTGTCACTGATGCACCCGACGAGGGAGAGAACCCGGTACCGCCGGGCGTCATCTTCTGCCTGCGGGCCGTCGGCGATGCGGCTTCCTCCGTCGCCGAGCCGGGTTATCCGCTGGCACCCCATTACGTCGTTCATGTCGGAGAGGACGGAGAAGTCCTCCTTCCCTACACGCAGGCGAAGCAGGTGCTCGACCGTCTGAAGAAGCTCAGTCTCGGCCGCGACCAGCCGGATCAGGCGGCTTATGGGCGGTTCGACAAGGCGACGCGCGCAGGTCGCGACATGGAACCCTACCGCAAGCTGCTTGCCCGTGCCGTCGGCACCATTGTTGGCAAGCGCGAAGAGCGAGCGGTCGCCAGCCTGTTTCAAATGGGTGGCACCCACGCTGTGAAGGGTGAGTTTGCCGGCATCAATGACTTCGAGGTCGTCGCGTTTCTGGTCGCTCTGGCTCCGACGACGGACGTGGCGCCATGACGGAGGTGGCGGCAACTGACCCGATCATAACGGCTCTGGATTTGCCGCCGGGGGCGCGCCTTGACATGCGCGTGCCGAAAAAGACGCTGCTTGAGCAAGGTGCGCCGACGACGGCCGACAAGCGCGCCATCCAAGACGGCATCGAAGAGATGCAGTGGATCGCCGCGCTCAAGCCCAATACCGTCGCCATACCCGCCTTCGTGGACGAAGGCCGGAACTATTCGGAGATTGCTGTCCTATCCGCGATGCTTCGCCCCGAGGCCCGTTCGGCCCGTCTCACTGAACTCATTCATCGCGCCATTCCGTATCCGGTTCTGCTGGTCACACTGTCCGGCTCGCGTGCGGCCGTGTCGGTCGCCCCCAAGCGGGCGGCGCAGAACGAAGGAAACAAGGTGGTGGTGGAGCGTCTCGTGATAGCGGACGAGATTGATCCGGACGCCCCTACTGCGATGGAACAGTCATTCCTGGAAAGCCTGGCACTTGCACTGCAACCTACGCGCGATTTATCGACGGTGTACGATGGCTGGCTGGTTCGGATCGAGGCGCTGAATGCGGCGCGCTTGTCGGGTCAGTTCGTACTCGCCAACGAAGCCGATCGAATCGACCGCCGCCGCGCGGCGCTGGAGGAGCACGCGCGGCTTTTGCGCGAGATCGCGCAGTTGCGCGCGCAGGCGGGTCGCGCCAAACAGATTAATCAACGAGTTAATTTGAACCAGAAAATCAAGGCGGTCGAAGCCGCGATCGACCGCGCCAAGCGGTTGATGCTGGGGGATGTTGAATGAAGATTTCCACGATCCTGGACCATATCGACAGCGGGCACATGGCGCTACCCGAATTCCAGCGCGGTTATGTCTGGAACCGCGATCAGGTCCGGGGCCTGTTCGACTCGCTCTACCGGAGGCATCCGGTCGGCGGCCTGCTTGTGTGGGCGACGGAGGCCAAAACGGCTGCGCATCGCGGTGACGGTCCGATCGCGGCGGGCATCGTCAAGCTCCTGCTCGACGGTCAGCAACGCATGACCTCGCTCTACGGTGTGGTGCGCGGGAATCCGCCGAAATTCTTTGATGGCAACACCCAGGCCTTCAGCGGCTTACGGTTCCATCTCGGAACAGAGACCTTCGCCTTCTACCAGCCGGTCAAAATGCAGGACGATCCGCTATGGATCGATGTGACCGCCCTGATGAAGGCGGGGAACGCCGGGCTTGGGGCATTGATCGCTCAGCTCTCCGCCGATCCTGCTCATGTGACGAATGTCGGCGCTTATGTCGGCCGGCTTGGCGCTCTGCTTGGGGTCACCGAGATCGATCTGCACGTCGAGGAGGTCACCGGCCAGGACAAGACCCTCGATGTCGTCGTCGATATCTTCAACCGGGTGAACAGTGGCGGCACCAAGCTGTCGAAGGGCGACTTGGCGCTGGCCAAAATCTGTGCCGAATGGCCGGAAGCCCGCGACTCCATGAAGGCCAAGCTGAAGGAGTGGACCGCCGCCGGCTACCAGTTCAACCTCGATTGGCTGCTGCGCTCCGTCAATACGGTTCTGACCGGCGAGGCCAAGTTCAGCTATCTCCACGACAAGGGCGCGCTCGACATTCAGGACGGTTTGAAGCGCGCCGGCAAGCATATCGATGCGAGCTTGAATTTCATCGCCGGGCGCCTCGGGCTCGATCATGACCAGGTGTTCTTCGGCCGTTTCGGTGTGCCCGTCATGGTGCGCTACATGGACAAGGCGAAGGGGCCGCTGGACGCCAAGGAACGCGACAAGCTTCTGTTCTGGTTCGCCCAGGCGGGCATGTGGGGGCGCTTTTCGGGGTCGACGGAAACGTTTATCGATCAGGATCTGGCCGCCCTCGAAGGGGCGAACGGCGGCTTGGACACGCTGTTGGAACAGCTTCGGCTCTGGCATGGCGGGCTTCGAGTCGAAGCCGGTCACTTCACCGGCTGGAGCCTCGGCGCGCGGTTCTATCCAGTGCTCTACATGCTGACCCGCATGGGTGAGGCGCGGGATTGGGGGACGGGCTTGCCTCTGCGCGCCAGCCTGCTCGGGAAAATGAGCCGCCTGGAGGTGCATCACATCTTCCCCAAGGCGCAACTCTACAAGCTGAAACACCGCCGAGCCGACGTGAACGCGCTTGGCAATTTCTGCTTCCTGACCAAGGACACGAATCTCAACATCAGCGATCGCCTGCCGGAAGAGTATTTCCCGGAGATCGAGGCACGGCATCCCGGCGCGCTGGCGTCGCAGTGGATACCGGCCGACCCCGCGCTGTGGAAGATCGAGCGCTACCTCGATTTTCTCGAAGCCCGCAAGGCGTTGCTGGCCGCTGAGGCAAACCGTCGCTTCGAGGATTTGCTCCATGGCGATACGCGCTGGCTCGGCACGGCGGCGCCGGTCGCGGAAGCCCAGGCGCAGGCCGTGGGCGGCATTACGAGCGAGGTCGAGGAAGCCGAACTCGAAGCCCTCAACGATTGGGTCAACGGCCAAGGCTTGCCGCGTGGGATGCTCGGCTTCGACTACGCCGATCCGGTCACGGGTGCGCAAAAGGCGCTGTTCGATCTGGCGTGGCCGGACGGACTTCAGCCCGGCTTGAGTGCCCCCATTGCCGTATTGCTCAACGAAGGTCCGGAGATCCTCGCCTTGGCGAGCAAGGCGGGATTCCACTGCTTCACGTCCTCGGCCGATTTCCGCACCTATGTCGAAACCGAAATTCTGCACCTGGAAGCGGCGTGACCGCTGCCGTGCCTCGATTGCACCTGATTGAGTTGGAAAAAATGAAGAAACTTGATGTCGAGAGCCCCGAGACCAAGAGCGCCGATACCGTCTCCGGCAACGTCGAGGTGCTGAAGTCCCTGTTCCCCGACGCCGTAACGGAAGGGAAGATCGACTTCGAGGTGCTGAAGCAACTGCTCGGCGGCGTGGTGGACGAGCGCGAGGAGAAGTACGGGCTGGACTGGCATGGCAAGCGCCGCGCCCGGCAGATCGCGCTGACACCGTCTACTGGCACGTTGCGGCCTTGCCCGGAAGAAAGTGTTGATTGGGATACGACGCGGAACTTGATGATCGAGGGCGATAACCTCGAAGCGCTGAAACTCTTGCAGAAGAGCTACGCCGGAAAGGTGAAGCTAATTTATATTGACCCGCCTTACAACACAGGCAAGGATTTCGTCTATCCGGATGATTTTAGAGATAGTATCTCAAACTACCTGCAACTCACAGGCCAGGTAGAGGGCGGGCGCAAGATTAGCTCGAATACTGACGCATCCGGTCGTTTTCATACCGACTGGCTCAATATGATCTATCCTCGTCTAAAACTAGCCAGCTCGCTATTGAGCGGCGATGGCGTCATTTTCATAAGCATTGACGACACGGAAGTTGCACGCCTCAGAATTGTTTGCGATGAGATTTTTGGTGAAGAAAATTTCAGAGCCGATATTTCTTGGCAGAAAAGATACACCCGCAGCAACAACACTGTCGATTTCACCGACGTTGTTGAGCATATAATTACATATGCACGAAGCGACATATTTTCCGTCAATCTTTTGCCTCGAACAGAGGAGGCGGACGCAAGATATACGAATCCCGATCGTGATCCGCGGGGTGTCTGGAAAGGCGCCTCTTTTCTGAATCCCGCTTCACCATCTGAAAGACCTAATCTCTGCTACCCGCTCGTGAATCCAAAGACGGGAAGCGTTACAAAGCCGACGACGAATGCGTGGAGAAGGTCAAAAGAGGCATTTGAGCAGTTGCAGTCTGAAGGCAGGCTTTATTGGGGACCTCACGGCGATCAGGCGGTTCCATCGATAAAGATGTTTCTTTCAGAGGCACGTGGAATGACGCCTATCAACCTCTGGACTCATGATTACGCGGGGAACACTGATGAAGGCACACGTGATCTGGAGCAATTGATCCCCGGAAAAGTTTTCAATAACCCAAAGCCGGTTCAGCTTATAAGACGTGTTCTTGAACATGGCACTAATGACGACAGTATTGTTTTGGATTTTTTCGCAGGTTCCGGGACTGTCGCACAGGCAGTTATGGAATTGAATGCAATCGACAGTGGGGCCAGGCGCTTCATCGCAGTTCAGCTTCCAGAGCCAATTGAAGACGGAAACTTCAGGACGATATCCGAAATCACGAAAGAGCGGATGAGGTGTGCGGGCAAAAAGGTCAAGGAAGCTAACCCAATGTTCAATGGCGACGTTGGCTTTCGCGTCTTCAAGCTAGCCTCGTCAAACATCCGCGCGTGGGAGCCCGATGCCTCGGATATCGAAGACAGTCTTCTGAAGAATGCCGAGCACCTCGTTCAGGGGCGCAAGGAGCAAGACGTGCTCTATGAGCTCTTGCTCAAGCTTGGCCTTGATCTCTGTGTGCCGATCGAGACGAAGACGATGGCCGGCAAGACAGTTCATTCCATTGGCGGTGGCACGCTGATCGTCTGTCTCGCTGACGGTCTGACCAAGGACGTCGTTGAGGAACTCGCGAAAGGCATCGTTGAATGGCGGAAGGCTTTGGCGCCGGCCGTTGATACACGTGTCGTGTTCAAGGACACCGGCTTCGCCGATGACATCGCCAAGACCAACATGGCCGCGATCCTGAACCAGGCCGGCATCTCCGACGTCCGTAGCCTGTGAGGACGGTTCGATGAAGCTTCATTTCGAACCCGATCTCGACTACCAGAAACGTGCAATCGAGGCCGTCGCGGACCTGTTCCGTGGGCAGGAGATCAACCGCACCGAGTTCACGGTCACCCGGCAGGAGGCGGGGGGGCTTCAGGGTGAACTCGGGCTGGTCGAAAGCGAACTCGGTATCGGCAATCGGCTCACGCTTCTGGATGACGAGATCATCACCAATCTGAAGGATATCCAGCTCCGCAACGGCTTGGCGCCGTCCTCCGCGCTGACCTCCGGCGATTTCACGGTGGAAATGGAGACGGGCACGGGCAAGACCTATGTCTATCTCCGCACCATTTTCGAGCTGAACAAGCTCTACGGCTTCACCAAATTCGTCATCGTCGTGCCGTCGGTCGCGATCAAGGAGGGCGTCTACAAGACGCTCCAGATCACCGAGGAGCATTTCAAGGGTCTCTATTCGGGGCAGCCCTTCGACTATTTCCTCTACGATTCCGCCAAGCTCGGACAGGTGCGCAATTTCGCAACCAGCCCCAACATCCAGATCATGGTGGTGACGGTTGGCGCCATCAACAAGAAGGATGTGAACAACCTCTACAAGGACAGCGAGAAGACGGGCGGCGAACGGCCGATCGACCTCATCCGCGCGACGCGGCCGATCCTGATCGTGGACGAACCGCAGAGCGTCGACGGCGGCCTTTCCGGTGCGGGCAAGAACGCCCTCGGCGAGATGAATCCGCTATGCACGCTGCGCTATTCGGCGACCCACGTCGACAAACATCACATGGTGTTCCGCCTCGACGCGGTCGACGCCTATGAGCGCAAGCTGGTCAAGCAGATCGAGGTCGCCTCGCTCGAAGTGGAGGGCGGCCACAACAAGGCCTACGTCCGCTTCGTCTCCGCTAGCAACGCCAAGGGGACCATCACCGCGCGCGTCGAAATCGACGTGCTCGACGGCAAGCAAGTGCGTCGCCAGGAGGTGACGGTTCAGGATGGCGACGATCTGGAGGAACTGACCAAGCGTGCGATCTATGCCGATTGCCGCATCGGGGAAATCCGCGCCGGACGCGACAGTCAGCTCCTGGAGGTGAAGCTGCCGGGCAGCGAGGAGTTTCTTCAGCCTGGCCAAGCCGTCGGCGATGTCGATGCCGACGCGCTGAAGCGCCTGATGATCCGGCGTACCATCCACGAGCATCTGGAAAAGGAAAAGCGGTTGGCGCCGCTCGGCATCAAGGTGCTGAGCCTGTTCTTCATCGACGCGGTAGAGCACTACCGGTCCTACGACGCCGATGGAAATCCCGTGAAGGGCAAATACGCCCGCATCTTCGAGGAAGAGTATCGCCGCGCGGCGAAGCTTCCCGACTTCGTCAGCCTGTTCAAGGAGGTCGACGTTACGTCGGAAGCCGAAGAAGTGCATGACGGCTATTTCTCGATCGACAAGTCGCGGCGCTGGACCGACACGGCCGACAACAATCAGGCGGGGCGCGACAATGCCGAGCGCGCCTATAACCTGATCATGAAGGACAAGGAGAAGCTGCTCAGCTTCGATACGAAGCTGAAGTTCATCTTCTCGCACTCCGCCCTGAAAGAGGGCTGGGACAATCCCAACGTCTTCCAGATTTGCGCGCTCCGCGAGATTGGCACCGAACGCGAGCGGCGGCAGACCATCGGCCGAGGTCTCAGGCTTTGTGTGAATCAGAGTGGCGAACGCCTGCGCGGCTTCGACATCAACACTCTGACGGTCATCGCCACCGAGAGCTATGAGGACTTCGCCGAGAACCTGCAGAAGGAAATCGAGAAGGACACCGGCATCAAGTTCGGCATCGTCGAGAAGCACCAGTTCGCGACAATCCCCGTGGTCAACCCGGACGGCTCGACCGGAATGCTGGGTTTCGAGGAATCCGCCGCCATCTTCGATCACCTGAAGGCCGAGGGCTTCGTCGATACCAAGGGCAAGGTGCAGGACACGCTGCGCACCGCCCTGAAGGACGGAACCCTCGCGTTGCCGACGGCGCTCGCCGCCCATCTCGGCGCGGTTCGTGACGTGCTGAAGAAGGTCGCCGGGAAGCTCGACATCAAGAATGCCGACGAGCGTGTCACCGTCAAGACACGGCAGGCCATTCTCGAAAGCGCCGAGTTCCAGGCGCTCTGGGATCGCATCAAGCATAAGACGACCTATCGCGTTCACTTCGACAACGAGAAGCTGATCACCGATTGCGCCAAGGCCATCGCCAACGGCCCGCCCGTCTCCAAGGCCCGCGTGCGGGTCAGGAAGGCCGACCTTTCCATCGGTCAAGGTGGTGTTGAGGCCAAGGAGCACGACAAGAACAGCGGAACGATCATCACGATCGAGGAAGGCGACATCGTCCTGCCCGATGTGCTGACCGATCTTCAGGACCGGACCCAGCTCACTCGCAAGAGCCTCGTCCGCATTCTCACCGCGTGTGGCCGCTTGACCGACTTCAAGCGCAATCCGCAAGCGTTCATCGAGATCGCCGGCGAGGTCATCAACCGGACCAAGCGTTTGGCCATTGTCGACGGCATCAAATATCAGCGGATCGGCGACGAGCACTATTACGCGCAGGAGCTTTTCGCTCAGGAGGAACTGACCGGATATTTGCGCAACATGCTCAAGGACGCGCAGAAGTCGGTCTTCGAGCACGTCGTCTATGATTCCGGAGGTGTCGAGCGGACATTCGCTGAGCAGCTCGAAAAGAACGAGGCTGTGAAGATCTATGCCAAGCTGCCCGGGTGGTTCAAAGTGCCGACGCCGCTCGGTACCTACAATCCCGATTGGGCGGTTCTGGTCGAAGTCAGTGGCGAAGAGCGTCTCTATTTCGTCGTAGAGACCAAAGGCAGCCTCTTCGTCGATGACCTGCGCGACATCGAAGCCGGCAAAATCGCGTGCGGCGAGGCGCACTTCAGCGCGCTCGCCTCTGGCCCAAACCCGGCTCGCTACATCAAGGCGAGGACAGTCGACGACCTGATGGATCACACGTAAGGCGGTATCGTTCGTGAGGGCTGCCGCGCGTCAATTGCCATTGCCCCTGGAGAGCGGCGAACATACGCCGGTACCAGGGGCAAGTCAGAGCCTGCATTTTGGCGGCGCCGGCGCGGAGGCGGCCACTTCGAGGAGCAATCGCATCGGATTGCCGTTTCCTGAGAATGTGATAAAACCTCTGCTGTATTCTGAATCTGCCGAGGAAATATCACATCGCTACGGCCATGGATTCTCAACGCGCTCAAGCGCTCAAGCTGCTGAAAACGTGCCCGATGATGCGGCTGAAGGACTTTGCCGCCCACGGCATCGGCCCGGAAACGCTGGCGCGTCTTGTCCGGGACGGGGCGGTCGTCCGCCCCGCGCGTGGTCTTTATCAGCTCGCGGATAGCTCGGGCGATGCCGCCCGCGTCCTTGCCGAAGCGTCGGCACTCGTTCCCAAAGGCGTCATCTGCCTGACCTCAGCGCTGCAATTCCATGAGCTGACCCTGCAAATGCCGTCGGCCGTTTGGATGGCCATCGATCGCACCGCTTGGCGTCCCAAGATCGACTATCCGCCCATTCGCTTCGTGCGCTTTACGGGTCCCTCGCTGGCGGAAGGTGTCGAGCGGCATTCCATTGATGGTGTCGAGGTGGCGATCACAAACCCAGCGCGGACGATCGTTGATTGCTTTCGTTATCGGGCGAAGGTCGGACTGGATGTCGCCCTGGAAGGTCTGCGTGAGGGACTTCGACGGCGGAAAGTCACGAGCGACCAGCTCTGGACCTATGGGACGAAGGGCAAGGTCTGGACGACCATGAAACCCTATGTGGAGGCGATGGTGTCCGATGGCGCGTGAACCCAGGAAAAACGTCGGTGCTTCCGTCCGGGCTCGCCTGCTCGACCGGTCTCGCGTCGAACGCACGGACTTTCAGATTCTGCTAACGCGCTATGCGCTGGAACGGCTTCTTTACCGGCTGAGCCAATCACCCCATCGCGACCGCTTCGTTCTGAAAGGGGCGATGCTGTTCGTGACCTGGGTGGAAGACCCGTTCCGGCCGACACGCGATCTCGATTTCCTCGGCTATGGCGAGAACAGCCCTGAGGCGATCGGCGGGGTCTTTCGCGAGATCTGCGGGCAACCGGTCGATGATGATGGTGTGGAGTTCGATATCGTCGCGATCACGGCTGTTCCGATCCGGGAAGACGTTGAATACGGTGGCATTCGTGTGCGCACCTCCGCGACGATCGCCGGTGCCCGCGTTCCGATCCAGGTCGACATCGGTTTCGGTGATGCCGTCACGCCGGGACCCGTCGAGATCGTGTATCCGCCACTGCTCGACGCGCCAGCACCCCGCCTGCGCGCTTATCCGGTGACGACGGTGGTTGCCGAGAAATTCCAGGCGCTCGTCCAACTCGGTATCGCGAACAGCCGGCTGAAGGATTTCTACGATCTCTGGTTGATCGCGCAGACGTTCGAATTTGATCGGGCATCGCTTGCAGAGGCCGTTCGCCAGACCTTTGCGCGACGCGAGACCATGCTTCCAACCGAGAAGCCGATCGGTCTGAGCGATGCTTACGCCGATGCCTGGGGGCGGCAGTGGAAGGCCTTCCTGGGGCGAGAGCGAATGGCCTCGGCGCCGACGGAGCTGGCTGCCGTGGTGTCCGACCTCGCCGGATTTCTGCTTCCCCTGATCGAGCCTACTGAAAGAGATGAGCATTGGAAGCCCGGCGAGGGCTGGAGTGCATCGAATGCGTAGCCTGCAGAACAGCGAGGAACGCGCACACGGCATCGTTATCTATCGCAGTCAATCGCGAGCTTTTGCGATCGGCTCTAGCTATTTCTCTCGCGCTTTGTATATAATGCAAACGTACAGATTGATGCCGCGCACCGCGCCACATTTATTGTGGAAAATCAATTGCGTATGAATCTGACGGTATATCTGACGGTAAATGTCGATTTTTCAGTTTTACACTCTCTGAAAATTCAAATACTTACCTCTCCGGTTAATCATCGAGTGGGCATGGCGCCGCCTTGTCCCGCATCGTGGTGCGGACCGGCTTGCCGCGGATCACGCCGGCGAGGCCCATGCCCTGCATCAGCCGCTCGATGGTACAGCGGGCGACATCGAACCCCTCCCGCACCATCTGCCGCCAGACCTTGCGTACCCCGTACACCTCGAAGTTCTCGGCGAACACGCGCTCGATCTGGGGCCGCAAGGCCGCGTCCCGCCGCACCCGTGCCGAGCACTTCGAGGGATCAAGCCGCCGGGCGACATGCGCATGATAGGTCGCATAGGATCGCGGGACGCGATCCGTTCCGGATCGCGATGGGGGCGATCGGCAGGACCTTGCAGATCGGCTCGACCCCATACGCACCGCGATGATCGTCGATGAACGCGATCATGTCTTCGACCGGCGGTCGAGCTCCGCCAGGGCGAAATACGCCGACGCCTTGCGCAGGATCTCGTTTGCCTGCCGCAGCTCCCGGTTCTCGCGCTCAAGCGCCTTCAGCTTCGCGGCCATGTCCGTCGACACGCCGGCTCGCTTGCCGGCATCCACCTCGGCCTTCTTCACCCACTCGTTCAGCGAGTGCCCCGAGCAGCCGATCTTCGCCGAGATCGACAGGATCGCCTGCCAGCGGGACGGATACTCATGCGCGTGATCCAGCACCAGCCGCACCGCCCGCTCCCGCACCTCGGGGGAGAATTTGTTCGTCGTCTTGCCCGTCATGGCTCCACCTTCTCAGGAGTTGGAGCCTCCGGCAAACCCGGGGCGGTTCAGCTTTCTTACTGGCCCGGATGCCCCCGATGTGCCGGGAGATGCCTTTCTCACTCTCGGATGGAGAATGGCCGTCGCGACCGCGCAAGCTTATGACGCGGCCCGTAAGCACCTGATTGCGCTTAAAAAAATCCTCTCCTCGTTGCCGTTTGGAAAACGAGATCATTCCAGCAAGATATGACGTGTTCGCCAATCTGTTCGCCAATCAGCGCTGGCAATCACCTGTCTAGCCTGATCAGTTCGCCAAAAACAATTGTGATATCAATGGCTTCCATATCTATCAGTCGATTCTCGCCTCTCGGGTTCGCCAATTAGTCGATTGGCACCCGTCATTTTACCGCGTTTCCAATGGCTTGCACGGAATTGAGCGACAGATAATTACGGGAAGCCGCCCGCGCTGGATCGACAAAAAGCGATCGCGCTTCCACCACCAGCGCGACGCGGCCGAGACCCCATGCAGAACATATTGCGAACATCGAACAAAACATGTACGAGTGAAGCCACTCATTTCCCCTTGCGCCAGCATTGGAGCGCGGCGATGACTCAGGCGACACTCCGACTCGTCGAAGGTTCTTCCATGGACAAGACCAAAGCTCTGGATGCCGCGCTTTCCCAGATCGAACGCCACTTCGGCAAAGGCTCGATCATGCGCCTCGGCAAGGGCGGCAAGGCGCTGGAAATCGAGAGCATTCCCTCCGGGTCCCTGGGTCTCGATATCGCCCTGGGCATCGGTGGGCTGCCCAAGGGCCGCATCGTCGAGATCTTCGGGCCTGAATCCTCGGGCAAGACCACGCTCGCGCTGCATGTGATCGCCGAATCGCAGAAGCGCGGCGGTACCTGCGCCTTCATCGATGCCGAGCATGCGCTCGACCCCGTCTACGCCCGCAAGCTCGGCGTGAATCTCGATGACCTCCTGATTTCCCAGCCTGACGCAGGTGAGCAGGCCCTTGAGATCGCCGACACGCTGGTCCGGTCCGGGGCCATCGACGTGCTGGTGGTGGATTCGGTCGCCGCCCTCACGCCCCGCGCGGAGCTGGAGGGCGAGATGGGCGACAACCAGCCGGGCATGCAGGCGCGCCTCATGAGCCAGGCGCTGCGCAAGCTCACGGCGTCCATCTCCAAGTCCAACACCATGGTGATCTTCATCAATCAGATTCGGATGAAGATCGGCGTGATGTACGGCTCGCCGGAAACCACGACGGGCGGCAACGCGCTGAAGTTCTACGCTTCGGTGCGCCTCGACATCCGCCGCTTCGGCTCCATCAAGGAGCGCGATGAGATGGTGGGCAACCAGACCCGTGTGAAGGTGGTGAAGAACAAGCTGGCGCCACCCTTCAAGCAGGTCGAGTTCGACATCATGTACGGCGAGGGTATCTCCAAGATGGGAGAGCTTCTCGACCTCGGCGTGCGCGCCGGCGTGGTGGAAAAGTCCGGTGCGTGGTTCTCCTACGACAGCCAGCGGCTGGGCCAGGGCCGGGAAAACGCCAAGACCTTCCTGCGGCAGAATGCGGAGGTGGCCGGACGCATCGAGGCCGCCATCCGCCAGAATGCCGGCCTGATCGCCGAAAAGATCCTCGCCGGCGAGCCGGAGGAGGATGCCGACGGACAGGAGCCGACGGAGGGCTGACGCCACCGCGGTCTTCCGCAAACGGCATGCGTTTCTGGACAAGCGCCGGCCCCATCGGTAAACGAAACCGGTTCCGGTTCGCCGTTCAGGTCCATCCAGGGCGGCCACGGAACCGGGCTGCCGTTGGCGGTACGTCCGAGGTGATCATCGCCGGCTGCGTCTTGCGCGTCCGGCTCTTAAGGGTAGTGGCCGGCACATGAGCGGCGTCAACGAGATCCGGTCGACTTTCATCGACTACTTCGTCAAGCACGGGCACGAGGCTGTTCCCTCATCCCCGCTGGTGCCGCAAAACGACCCCACCCTGATGTTCACCAACGCAGGGATGGTGCAGTTCAAGAATGTCTTCACCGGCATGGAGAAGCGCGCCTACTCGCGTGCCGTCACCGCACAGAAGTGTGTGCGTGCTGGCGGCAAGCACAACGATCTCGACAACGTCGGCTATACGGCGCGGCATCACACATTCTTCGAGATGCTGGGCAATTTCTCGTTCGGCGACTATTTCAAGGACCGCGCGATCGAGCTCGCCTGGAATCTCGTCACCGGGACCTTCGACCTGCCGAAGGAGCGCCTGCTCGTCACCGTCTATAACGAAGACGAGGAAGCCTTCAATCTGTGGAAGAAGATCGCCGGGCTGCCCGACGAGAAGATCATCCGCATCTCTACCTCCGACAATTTCTGGTCCATGGGCGATACCGGCCCGTGCGGACCATGCTCCGAGATCTTCTTCGACCACGGGGGCCACATCCCCGGTGGCCCTCCCGGCTCTCCGGACGAGGATGGCGACCGCTTCATTGAGATTTGGAATCTCGTGTTCATGCAGTACGAGCAGCTTCCAGGCGGGGAACGCCTGGTGCTGCCGCGTCCGTCCATCGATACCGGCATGGGGCTTGAGCGCATCTCGGCGGTGCTCCAGGGCACCCACGACAATTACGAAACCGACCTCATGCGCGCCCTTATCGGCGAGGTCGCGGAACTCACGAACGTCGATCCCGACGGCCCCCAGAAGGCCAGCCATCGCGTCATCGCCGACCATCTGCGTGCCTCGGTCTTTCTCACCGCGGATGGTGTGCTGCCTTCCAACGAAGGACGAGGCTATGTGCTGCGCCGCATCATGCGGCGCGCCATGCGCCACGCGCAGCTCCTCGGCGCGCGCGAGCCGCTGATGCACCGCCTGGTGCCGGCGCTGGTGCGGGAGATGGGGCGTGCCTACCCGGAGATCGTCCGCGCGGATGCGCTCGCGAGCGAGACCCTGCTCCTGGAAGAGACCCGTTTCCGCCGGACACTGGAGCGCGGCTTGGCCATCCTCGAAGAGGAGACTTCCGGCCTCACCACCGGTGCGAGCTTCTCGGGAGAAGTGGCGTTCAAACTTTACGACACCTATGGCTTCCCCCTCGACCTCACGCAGGATGCCCTGCGGGCGCGGGGCATTTCGGTGGATCTCCCGGCGTTCGATGTGGCGATGGCGCGACAGAAGGCCGAGGCCCGCGCCAATTGGGCCGGGTCTGGCGAGGCGGCCACTGATGCCGTCTGGTTCCAGATCCGCGACAAGGTGGGTGCCACCGAGTTCCTCGGCTACGAGACTGAGAAGGCCGAAGGCGCGATTGTCGCCGTGTTGAAGGACGGCGCTGAGGTCGCGAGCCTGCCGACCGGCGCCCGTGGCTTCGTCGTGCTGAACCAGACCCCTTTCTATGCCGAGTCCGGCGGCCAGCAAGGCGACACCGGAAGCTGGAGCGGGGAAGGCGGCGTTTCGGCGCGTGTCGTTTCCACGCAGAAGAAGCTCGGTGACCTGTTCGTGCACGAGGTGGAGGTCACCGGCGGCGAGCTGAAGGTTGGAACTGCGGTGGTGCTGGAGGTGGATCACGCTCGCCGCTCCGCGCTCCGCGCCAACCATTCTGCTACCCACCTCCTGCATGAAGCGCTGCGTCGCGTGCTCGGCGACCATGTCGCGCAGAAGGGCTCTCTGGTGGCTCCCGATCGCCTGCGATTTGATTTCTCGCACCCCAAGCCGCTGACCTCGCAGGAGATTGCGCAGGTTGAGGACATCGCCAACCGCTTCGTGCTGCGCAACGAGCCCGTGGAGACGCGTGTCATGGCGGTGGATGACGCCATAGCCTCCGGTGCGCGGGCTCTGTTCGGCGAAAAATACGGCGATGAGGTGCGCGTCGTGTCCATGGGCACGGACGACGGCAACGGAGCACCTTATTCCATTGAACTGTGCGGTGGCACGCACGTGCGCCGGACCGGGGACATCGGCCTTGTCTCCGTGCTTGCCGAGAGTGCGGTTGCTTCCGGCGTCCGCCGCCTGGAGGCGCTCACCGCCGACGCGGCGCGCCATCATCTCAATGCAGCCGATGCCGCCCTCCAGGGCGCCGCGGCGATCCTCAAGGCCCCCGTCGCCGAGGTCGAGACACGCCTTGCGGTCCTCGTGGAAGAGCGGCGCAAGCTGGAACGGGAGCTGGCGGAAGTCCGCAAGAAGCTCGCCATGTCCGGTGGCGGCGACGAAGAACGCGGCCCCCGCGTCATTGAGGTCAATGGCACGAAGTATCTCGCCATTGCCATTTCTGGCGCGGATCCGAAGGATCTCAAGGCCATCGCGGACGAAGGCAAGACCAAGATCGGCTCGGGTGTAGTTGCGGTGGCCAACAATGCGGCAGACGGCAAAGCCTCGCTCGTCGTCGGCGTCACCGCGGATCTCGTGGGGCGTTTCGATGCGGTGGCGCTGGTGCGTCGCGGTGCCGAGGCGCTGGGCGGGAAGGGCGGCGGCGGCCGGCCGGACATGGCCCAGGCCGGCGGGCCGGACGGTTCCAAGGCCGACGCCGCATTGGCCGCGATCGAATCGGCCCTCGCGGGTTGACCCTGGGCCGCGGGCGGGGCGCCGCTCGTGGCACCTCCTGCGGACGAGTGAAGCGCGGCAGAGGCCATAGCGCGCGACGCAGTTTCCCAGTTCCGCCACCGGCAAGGTAAAGGGCCTGGGGAACCGTGTATCCGTTGAGTTCGCTTCTCGTCGGACCGGCGGTCGAGACGTCGCCACGGTGCGCATGAGGCTTTGTCTTTTGAAAGAGTGCGCCGAGCGTCCGGTCATGTGCCCTATGGAGGCGCGAACTTCGGACGATGGCTGCGCGGGGAGAAGCGGCTGTGGGTGACGCCTTCCTCAAGGACGGGTTCGTCTATCTCCTGGCTGCCGGTATCTTGGTGCCCCTGTTCCACCGGGTGCGCATCGGTGCCGTGGTCGGCTTCATCATGGTGGGCGCCCTGCTCGGCCCCCATGGCTTGGGAAGCTGGGCGGCGGAACAACCCTGGCTGCGCTTCGTCACCATCACGGATCCAGAGCGCGCTGCGCCCTTCGGCGAGCTGGGCGTGATCTTTCTCCTGTTCCTGCTCGGGTTGGAATTTTCGGCAAGCCGGTTGTGGGCGCTGCGGCGCGAGGTGTTCGGCATCGGTGGCCTGCAGGTGCTGTTCTGCGGGGGCGCGCTGGCGTCGGCGGTCGGGCTGTCGGGCTTCGCGGAGCCCGATGTCGCGCTGGTCCTGGGTTTCGCCTTGGCGCTGTCCTCCACGGCGGTGGTCACGCAAATCCTCGTGGAGGAACATCGCTCCCTCGCTCCGCTGGGACAGCTGGTCATTGCGGTTCTGTTGTTTCAGGACCTGATGGTGGTTCCCATCCTGCTCGCCACTGAACTGATCGCCGGCGGCGGCAGCGTGCTGATCCTGGCGGCCACGGCGCTGGCGAAGGCGGTGGGGGCGGTGGCGCTGATCCTGGTGGCGGGGCGCTTCATCATGGCGCCGCTGGTGACCATGGCCGGCAGCACCCGATCGCGCGAGCTCATCATGGCCATCACGCTGGTGGTGGTGGTGGGCACGGCCGCATTCACCCGCGCCGCCGGACTTTCGGGCGCGCTCGGCGCCTTCCTCGCCGGCATGCTGCTTTCAGAAACCGCCTACCGCCACCAGATCGAAGTGGACCTTGAGCCTTTCAAGGGCCTGCTGATCGGCGTTTTCTTCGTCACCGTCGGCATGAGCGTGAATTTCCGCGCAGTGCTGCCCCACCTGCACCTGGTGCTGGCCGGAACGGTCGTGCTGCTCACGATCAAGACCGCGTTCAATTTCGCGGCGGCCCGCATGATGGGTGTGTCAAAGGCCGAGGCGGCCGAAGCGGCCATCCTGCTCGCGCAGACGGGCGAATTCGCGCTCGTGGTCCTGGGGCTGATGGTGGCGAAAGGCGTGCTCGGCAGCGCGGATGCCGGTCTCGTCATTGCTGCGGTCGGCCTCGGGCTGGCCGCAACACCTCTTCTTTCCGCCATCGGCCATCGGCTTGGCCTGCGGCTTGAGGTGAAGGCGCACGACCATCTCTCCACTCCCGGCAGCGAGACGCCGAGCGGGCATGTCATCATCGGCGGGTTCGGGCGCGTCGGCCGCATGGTGGCGGAGGCCCTGGAGCGGGAGAATGTTCCATTCGTCGGGGTGGACAGCAATCCCCGCCGCGTGGCGCAGGAGCGCGCGTCCGGCCGGCCCGTCTATTTCGGCGATGCCGGACGGGAGGAAATCCTGGAGCGGCTCGGCGCGGAAGGCGCCATCGCGTTCGTGCTCACGCTCGATTCGCCATCGGCGGCGGAGCGCATGGCCGAGGTGATCCATCGCCGCTGGGGGGGCATCCCCGTGCTCGCCCGCGCCAAGGATGCCGATCACGCCTGCCGCCTCGCCGGCCATGGCGTCTCCGGCGTCATCCCAGAGACCGTGGAGAGCAGCCTGCAGCTGGTGGCACGGCTCCTGGGCACCCTGGGCCTGCCGCCCGATGCGGTCGCCACGCGCACCGCCGAGGCGCGCGCGCGGGAAGCGGAGCGTTTCGGATGCCGATGATTCGCAGGCTCCTGCCCCATCGTCGGCCGCGTACCTCCCTCGCGCCAGCAGCAAGGTTCGCCCCATGACCTGGACGCAGGTGCGACAGCGTGCATTCGATGTTCTCGAGCGCGACATGCCCGGCGACCTGGCCGCCGATCTGCTCCACTATTTCCTCATTGTCATCGTGCTCCTCAGCGTGGGGGGCACGGTGCTCGCCACGGTCCCCTCCCTGGAGCTGCGCGACCAGGAATGGTTCTATTGGAGCGAGCTTGCGGCGCTCACCATCTTCGCGGCCGAATATGCGGTGCGCATATGGGTGGCACCGGAGCATCCGCTGCGTCGGCGCATGCCCGCCTGGCGCGCTCGCCTGAACTACCTCTGCACGCCGGCCGCCGTCATCGATCTGCTGGCCGTGGCGCCGGCGCTGGTGGCGGTGTTCGCGCCGCTCGATGTGCATGCCCTGCTGGTGCTGCGCCTGCTGCGTTTCCTCAAGCTGGCGCGCTATTCATCGGGCTTCAATGCCCTCTATCTCGCGGTGAAGCGCGAGCGCTACGCCCTGCTGGCATGCCTTGTCATTCTGAGCACCGGAGTGCTGCTGGCGGCAACCGCCATGTATCTGGCGGAGCGGACTGTGCAGCCGGACAAGTTCGGCTCCATTCCCGGCGCCATGTGGTGGGCCATCACCACCCTCACCACGGTGGGCTATGGCGATGTGGTGCCGGTGAGCACAGTCGGCCGCATGATCGGCGCCGTCACCATGGTGGGCGGCCTCATCATGCTGGCGCTGCCCATCGCCATCATCGCCAGCTCCTTCTCGGAGGTCATCTCGAAGCACAATTTCGTGGTGACCTTTTCCATGCTCTCGCGCCTGCCACCCTTCTCGGACCTCGATGCGCGGGTCCTGGGCGATCTCCTGCCCCTGTTCAATTCGCGCAGCTTCGATCGCGGACGACAGGTGGTGCGGCCAGGAGAGCGCGCGCGGCACATGTTCGTGGTGCTGGAAGGAGAACTGGAGGCAACCGACGCCAGCGGCTCCGTCCGTCTCGGTACCGGCGATGTGTTCGGCGTCACGCCGGGCGCCGATGGCACGTTTCCGGCAGTGCGCGCGCTGGCGAGGAGCAAGCTGCTCGCCATCGAGGAGGACGAGCTGCACATGCTCAACCTGCGCTACCCGGACATCGGCCGCCGCCTGACGGAAATCGCCGGACAGCCCACCGGAGGGGCCCATGCGACCCGCCGGCTGCGGTTTTCCCGCCCCCGCCCCCGCAAGCGGACAAGCTGAGGCGCGTAAAAGAAAACGCCGGCTCCCAGGAAGCCGGCGTTCGATCCCGCCGAAGCGGAACGCAGATCGAGAAAACCTCAGGCCGCGAGGGCCTTCTGAAGGTTCTCGGAGATCTTGTCCAGGAAGCCGGTGGTGGAGAGCCACTTCTGGTCAGCGCCCACCAGCAACGCGAGGTCCTTGGTCATGTAGCCGGACTCGACCGTGTCCACGCACACCTTTTCCAGGGTCTTGGAGAAGGCGGCCAGCTCCTCGTTGCCGTCCAGCTTGGCGCGGTGGGCGAGGCCACGGGTCCAGGCGAAGATGGAAGCGATGGAGTTGGTGGAGGTCTCCTTGCCCTTCTGGTGCTCGCGGTAGTGGCGGGTCACGGTGCCGTGGGCGGCTTCGGCCTCCACGGTCTTGCCATCGGGGGTCATGAGCACGGAGGTCATGAGGCCGAGAGAGCCGAAGCCCTGGGCCACGATGTCGGACTGCACGTCGCCGTCGTAGTTCTTGCAGGCCCACACATAGCCGCCCGACCACTTGAGGGCCGAAGCCACCATGTCGTCGATCAGGCGATGCTCGTAGGTGAGGCCGCGCTTGTCGAACTCTGCCTTGAACTCGGCCTCGTAGACCTCCTGGAAGATGTCCTTGAAGCGGCCGTCATAGGCCTTCAGGATGGTGTTCTTCGTGGAGAGGTAGACCGGATAGTTGCGCAGCAGGCCATAGTTCAGCGAGGCGCGGGCGAACTCACGGATGGATTCGTCCAGGTTGTACATGGCCAGCGCGACGCCGGCGCCGGGGAACTTGTAGACTTCCTTCTCGATCTTCGTGCCGTCCTCGCCCACGAAGGAGATGGTCAGCGTGCCCTTGCCCGGCACCTTGAAATCGGTGGCGCGGTACTGGTCGCCGAAGGCGTGACGGCCGACGACGATGGGCTGGGTCCAGCCGGGCACGAGCCGCGGCACGTTCTTGCAGATGATGGGCTCGCGGAAGATCACGCCGCCGAGGATATTGCGGATGGTGCCGTTCGGCGACTTCCACATCTCCTTCAGGTTGAACTCCTTCACCCGGGCCTCGTCCGGGGTGATGGTGGCGCACTTGACGCCGACGCCATGCTTCTTGATGGCGTTGGCCGCATCGATGGTCACCTGGTCGCTGGTGGCATCGCGGTTCTCGACGGACAGGTCGTAATACTCGAGGTCGATGTCGAGATACGGGTGGATCAGCTTGTCCTTGATGTACTGCCAGATGATCCGGGTCATCTCGTCGCCGTCGAGTTCGACGACCGGATTAGCCACCTTGATCTTCGCCATGTGGACGACCTTTCGGGGTGCTCTGCGCGTGGATGAATTCGTGTCAGAAGTCGCCTCGGGTAGCGGTCCACACACCGCGCGCGGGGCGCGGTTTGGGCCTGCCTGCCCCTCGGCAATCCTCCCAGCGCGCCGCTATAGCACCGGCGCGCCACCTAGTGAAAGCGCCAATGCCCCCGCCTTTGGCATGAATTGCATGACAATGTGTACAAGCTCGACGCAGAGGGCCGGGTGTGCGAGACAGCCGGCGGAGTGAGAAGATGCCAGGTTCAGGTACCGACAGCACGAAACCCTGGGTCGCCGGCGGGCCGGTGGTGATCCTCGTGGAGCCCCAGCTGGGGCAGAACATCGGCTCGGCGGCGCGCGCCATGGGCAATTTCGGCCTCTCGCGCCTGCGGATCGTGAACCCCCGCGAGGGCTGGCCGAACACGCAGGCCCGCGTCTTCAGCGCCGGGGCGGATCGCATCCTCGATACCGCCGAGCTCTATCCCGACCTGCGCACGGCCCTTTCTGGAATCAAGTACGCCTTCGCGGCAACCGCGCGCGAGCGGGGCATGGCGAAGCCGGTCGTCGGCGCCGACGGCGCCGCACAGGAGGCCAGCAGCCACCTCGCCGCCGGGGAAGACGTGGCCCTGGTATTCGGCCGCGAGCGCACCGGCCTCTACACGGAGGAGGTCTCGCTGTGCGACGCCATCCTCACCCTGCCGGTGAATCCCGCCTTCGCCTCTCTCAATCTCGCCACCTGCGTCGCCGTGGTGGGCTACGAGTGGTTCAAGGCCGCGAGCGCGGGCACCCTGCCCTTCTCGGCGCCGGACAAATCCCCCCTCGCCGACAAGCAGGACCTGTTCGCCTTCTTCGACCATCTGGAAGGCGCGCTGGATGATGCCGGCTTCTTCCGCTCGCCGGAGAAGCGCCCTTCCACCACGCGCAACATCCGCAACATCTTCCACCGCCTGGGCCTCACCCGACAGGACCTCGCCACCCTCCACGGCGCCGTCACCTCCCTGGTGGAGGGGCGCGCCGGCCGCGAGGCCCGCAAGGTGCTGAACAATGCCGCCGCAGCCGCGCGAAAGGCGGTGAAGGCCGGCGGGCGCGCGGACGACCCTCCTTCCGAGTAGCCTTTCAGCATCGCGGTTCGCAAGAAAGCGCCCTGTGCGGGAAAAGCCCGGCGACGCGCCGCCACCGTCGGCGCGCGAACGCTTTTACGTATCCCGATGGAGCAGCGCCCCTGAGCTCCCGCGCGCTGCCGCCGGCCATCCGGGTGGCGGCGCAGCGTCGTCCACAGGCCTGCGCATCCTCCCGGCTCCAGCCGGCCGGTCCGGCCAGAGACAGCCGGAACCCAACCCACATAAGGCTTTGCGAGGCCTTGCCTTTGTGGCTGGCGGCCACTCATCCACAGGCGGAGGGGGCAAGCATGGCTGCCATGACGTTTTTTTGGCAGCCGGCCCTTTCCTTTGCCGGGGGGGATTGCTACATACGCCTCACCGAACGACGGCGCTGCCGGCAAAACAGTTCGGACTTGACGCGGGGTGGAGCAGCCCGGTAGCTCGTCAGGCTCATAACCTGAAGGTCGCAGGTTCAAATCCTGCCCCCGCAACCACCGATTCTTGCGATACTTGCGACGGCGTCCCGGAAGGGGCGCCGTTCGCGTTTTGGGCCCCGTTTCGCAGCGATCGGGCGTTGCGCCTCCCCGCAACCACCGATGCTTGCGATAGCAAGCCATCTAAAACCCCGGCCTCCGAGAGGAAGTCGGGGTTTTTCTTGCCCGCGGCAAACCGGAGGATGGCTGCCAGGTCGCCGCGCAGCACGATCGCTAGTTCGGCACCGTCGGGAACGAGAGTCACCTGATCGACTAGCGTGCGGAAAACCTCGGCAGCCTCAGCCTTGCCGTCTTCGGCCTGAAGGCACTCGTAAAGGGTTGAGATTCGCTGGCGGTAAATCTGCGCCATATTCGGATGGAGGAGCGGCGGGGGCTCCTGTGCGTTCGCAAGCAAGTCAGAAAGCTCAGACTTACGGGTTTCCAGCACATCCATCTCTGCCTTCATCGATGGCTGATACATGCCATCCTTGATCGCGGTGATAATACCTCGAATCTGCTTCTCGACCTTGCCCAGCTCGCTCTGCCATGCGTCCTGATCGGTTCGGCGCTCGATCCGGAGCCGGTTCACCTCGCGCGTGAATTCCGCACAGAATTCCTTGAACAGCTCCGGCTCCATGAGGTGCGTGCTGAGCCCGTTCAGGATAGATGCCTCCAAGGCGTCGCGCCGGATGTTCAGCCGGTTATCGCATGTCCCCTTGTTGCGGGACGCGGCGCAGCCGAGCAGGTCTTTCGAGATCATCGTGTACCCGCCGCCGCAGCACCCGCACTTCACCAGCCCGGCGAAGAGATGCTTGGGGCGCCGACGATCGTTGAGGCTGTTCTCGCCTGGCGCCGATGGTTCGTAGGCAAGCGCTTGCTGACGCGCCTTCACCGCATCCCAAATCTCTTGATCGACAATGCGCAGGTCAGGAACGTCCTGGACCACCCATTCGGACTCGGGGTTCGGGCGGGATACTCGCTTGCCGGTATCGGGGTCCTTGAGATAGCGCAGCCGGTTCCAGACAAGGCGGCCGATGTAGAGCTCGTTGTTGAGAATGCCGACGCCGCGCTTCGGATTGCCGTGAATGGTCGATGGCCCCCATTCCGAACCCTGTGGCCCCGCTACGCCTTCCCGGTTCAGGTCGAAGGCGATGGTGCGCGAGGACTTGCCGGCCAGATAGTCCGAAAAGATGCGCCGGACCACGGCCGCTTCCGCCTCGTTGATCGTGCGATCCCCACGGATCGGCTCGCCGTTGCTCGCGAACTGCTTCACGACGTCATAGCCGAAACAAAGCCCACCGCCGGACTTGCCGTCTTCGACGCGGCCACGCAGCCCGCGGCGCGTCTTGTCCGCCAGATCTTTGAGGAAGAGGGCATTCATGGTGCCCTTCAGTCCAACGTGCAGATGCGTCACGTCGCCTTCCGAGAGCGTGACGATCCGCACGCCCGCGAAAGCCATCCGCTTGAAGAGACCGGCAATATCTTCCTGATCGCGGCTCAACCGGTCCATCGCTTCCGCCAGGACAACGGCGAACTTTCCGCGAGTCGCATCACCTATGAGTTCCTGGATGCCGGGACGAAGCAGGGACGCGCCGGAGATCGCGCGATCCGTATAGCTGTCGACGATCGTCCAGCCCTGCTTCTCGGCGTGGAGACGGCACAGCCGCAGTTGATCCTCAATCGAGGCGTCACGCTGATTGTCGGAAGAATAGCGGGCGTAGAGAGCAACCTTCATGACGCCTCCTCAGTCCGGGAGGTGGTCACGCTTCCGGCCTTCCGTCTCGGCCCGAACGAAGTCACGGGCGGCTTGCCGGGCCAACAGCCGCACCAGTTCGACAAGGCGCGGATCGGGCTTCGACGAGGGAGACTCAGCCGAACCCGTAGACGCCTTATCGGCGACCAAGCGAAGGTTCGTTGCTGTTGTTCCTCTCGGTCGGGCCACTGCCGCGTCCTTGTTGTTGCGCGGATTGCTCCGCATCGCAACAAAGAAAACAAATTCCCGTAAGCTGGCAAGAAAAAAACAATAGCGATATCAATGGCTTGTGTCGTATTCGAGCGATCATCCGCAAACCGTGGCGTGACCGGGCGCAGCCGCGCCAAAACAGGCGCACGAAAAACTTTTCCGTGATCGCCCGGCAAATCAGCCCGTTCCATGACCTTCACGACACAGGGCACCGCTCTTCTCGCTCTCATATCGCCGCCGTCGACTCCGCACCGAGATCATCGAACCTTGCGGAGTGTCCAGAAATCGGCTATATATCCAGATATACCATGGAGGCAGGCGATGAGCAATAGCGCACAGAAGAGGGCGATCGAGAACTATCGGTCTCGCTTGACGGAGCGGGGCATCGTCCGGTTCGAACTTCAAGCCCTCGAGACCGACAAGACCCTCATCCGAACGCTCGCAAGGAAGCTGACTGAGGAGGGGCCGGAGGCCGGGCAGCTTCGGCGCACGATGCAACAGGCCGTTTCTGGCGAGCCGCCCGAGCCCGGTGGCATCCTCTCCGCGTTGCGTCGCTCGCCGCTTGTCGGGGCCAATCTCGACCTGACGCGTCCGCATGAAGAAGGGCGAAAGGTCGATCTGTGACGCGCTATCTCCTCGACACCAATATTATCAGCAACGTCGTAAAGCAGGAACCGTCGAGTTCTTTATTGGCATGGATGGGGGCACAGAAAGACCAAGACCTTTTCATTGCCTCGCTCACTGTCGCCGAAATCCGCCGGGGCATTCTTGAAAAGCCGAAAGGCAAGAAGCGCGACAGCCTTGAAGCCTGGTTTACGGGTCCGGAAGGTCCGCAGGCGCTGTTTGGTGGCCGCGTCCTGCCGTTCGACGAAAAGGCCGCTCTGGTGTGGGCACGGTTGATGGCCAATGGCAAAGCGAAAGGCCGTTCGCGGAGTGCGCTTGACACGATCATTGCCGCCGTGGCCGAGGCCAACGCGTGCATCGTCGTGACCGACAATGAAAAAGACTTCTTCGATATCGAGATCGTCAACCCAATCAGGGACGGCGACGGAGGACCGAAATGACAGGACCAGCCGCAGCGCCGTTGGAATACCAGCTTATCGGTTTAACTGAGAGCGGCGATGTCGGCGATATCCTCTCGGCGCTTGATCAGAAGCAAGGCCGCATACGCCTGCAGGCGCTGATCGCAGAGTGGTTGCGGATGGAGAATCTAGTTGTCTTGACCGGGTCAGGGGCATCGGTCAGCTCTGGCGGCAAGACGATGGCAAATCTTGAAACCGCAGTCTTTGCCACCATCGAGGCGCTTGCCGATCTGCCAGATTCCATCAAACCAATAATTACCGCCCGCAAGACCAGTGTCGACTACGCGAATATGATGGACGAGCCGGTCATCGGCTTCGAGGGATGGCTGTCTTTCATCGCCAATGCACTTGTCGTCACCGAGTCGACCGATGCTCCGTTCACAGGAGTTATTTGGCCTGCCGCCCCGGCGCCGACAGTCCTTGAACTTCAATGGTTCGTCGATCGGCTTCGCATCGCGATCTTCGCAGAATGTGCGTTGTCGCTCAGGGATACAGGAGCGGCCACGGCCGCTGCCGAGATTGCGCCGCAACTTGCCTTTCTTTCGAAGCTTGTCGCCCGAGACAGCAATCTGGGTCGGACCCATCTCTTCACGCTGAACTACGACACGCTTTTCGAGCAAGCGCTTGAAATCCTCGGCATCCAATATTTCGATGGCTTCACCGGCCGGGCTGAGGCTCGCTTCGATCCGTCGGTCTACGGCCTCGACGTCTACTATCCTGGCGAGGTTGCGGAGGGCCGTGTTCGCCGGTTCGACAAGTTCCTGCACTTCTACAAGCTTCACGGCTCCATCCATTGGTTTGAGCAGGACGGCGAAATGCGTGCTCGGCATCCAAGCCTGGGACCGTTTCGCACATACGGAAGCCTCGGCCCAGCAGACAAGGCAGCGGCATTGTCGAAACTGGCTATGGAAACGCCATCGGTTGGCATCTTGCCCACCGCCAACAAGTTCGCCCAAACCCTGACAATGCCCTACGCGCATCTCTTTCGATCCTTTCAAGTGCGTCTCGGCATCCCACAAACCTTCCTCCTCATTCTCGGCTACGGATTCGGGGATGATCATGTCAGCCGCATCATAGAAAATGCTCTTATGAATCCGTCGCTGGTCATGCTGGTGGTTGAACCAAATCCAAACAGCCCCGTCATCGAGCGTATCCGGCGCTACAAGGATCTCGGCAAAAGAGCTTTCGTGCTGTGCCCCACAGATACAGCTTTCGCCGCTGCGGCTTTCAAACACGCGACGTTCGACGACTTCGCCAGATCGGTGATGCCAGACGTCCAATGGCTCGACGACTTCCTTCGACTGAGGCGCTTCGAGAAACAGATCGCATCTTCTTCAACGCCTGCACCAGATCCGAATCTGGACCCGGGAGTCTGATATGGACAACCCGCGTCTTGTTGGCCACATCGTTGCAGTTCAGGGGTTTCGCATCAAAGTCGAGCTTCTGCCCGAGACTCGATCGGCGCTTCGGGCAACACTGGACGGGGTTCAAGTAGCGATCGCCATCAATGCCTATCTGACATTTTCGCTCGGAGCTGGCGAAACCGTCATCGGGATGATCACCGACCTAGAGGCTCGGGAAAGCTTCGATCCCACAAGCGGCGATGATCTCAGTCTCGAATTGATGAAGCCTAGAAGGATCGCGAGTGTGCAATTGCTCGGAACGATCGAGCGGATCGACAACGAGCCCTCGTTCAGTCCAGGCATTTCGGTGCTGCCCACCTTGGACACGCCCGCTGAGATTGGGTCACCTGACATCCTTCGCGCCGTCTTCGAGATACCGCCCCGCCGGAACCAGCCGGAAGGTTACGACGCGAAGGATTTCGATTGTGAGTTGAAGATCGGCCATCCCACAGGTCAGTCGAGCAATGTCGTCCGCGCCTCGTATAATGACCTATTCTCTCGGCCGTTGGCTATCGTTGGCAACACGGGCTCAGGAAAGTCCTATTCCGTGTCGAGCCTCATCCAAAAAGCGATGAAAGCGCTCGACGGCGCGGCCGAGGAACCACACGTTTTCATTCTCGACATTAACGGCGAATATGAAAAGGCATTTCCGTCGGGTAAAACAACGGCCCGCCAACCGGACCGGGTCTATCTGAACGGCGAGGAGTTTGGTGTTCCGCTGTGGTTCCTCAATGCCGAGGAAATCTGTGCCTGGCTGAGCGCGTCGGAGCAGACTCAGGAGCCGGTGCTTAAAGACTGGTGGGCGATCGCCAGGGGCGGCAGTGCAGATGATGCTGCCAACTTGAATTCCCTTCAGAATGCCATGAGCGCTCTGGATCAGCTTCTGAGCGAACTCACCCGCATCAAGAAGAAGGCAGCCGGCTCCTATTGTGATGCCGCTGTCGGGCATCTTGTAAACACCGGGATCAATACGACAGCCTTCGAAGCCCTGTTCACGCATCATCGAACGGCCAACGACTACAACACTGAGGTCATGAATAATCAGGCAGCGGTGGCGGCCGAAGCGGAGAAGCTGAAAGACGAAATCCGCGAGCAAATCGTTGGAGGCAGTGGTGTCGCCGAAGCGGGTGTCCGTACTGCGGATTCGCCACTTCCGATAGCGCGAGCAACATTGACCGATCCATCGCTGATCAACCGGGCGGCTTCCAAAGAGGATACGTTCCGGGTCGATGCGCACCTCACAACCCTGAAGCTTCGGCTCAAGACCAGGTTGGATGACAAGCGTTGGCGCGCATTCCTCAACTACGAGGAAGCGACTGTGGCGATCACCGACCTTTTGTCCTGGTTCGCGCGCTTCGGTCTCGGCAAGGCGACGGGTCCAAAGGTGTCGGTGCTTGACCTCTCCATGTTGAGCAACGAAGTCCTTCCCTACGCGTGCGCCGTCATCGGTCGCATCCTACTGGAAGCACGCGAACGCCTGCCAGCAGCGTCCCGATACAAACATCCTTGGGTGCTCGTTCTGGAAGAGGCACATAATTATGCCCGGCCGGGTCGTTCGGACGAGGACCGTGGTCATCGTCAAGCACGCTTGGCATACGAGCGTATTGCCAAAGAGGGACGGAAATTTGGTTTGTCACTGATCATCGCCAGTCAGCGACCCAGCGAAATAAGCCAGACGATCATCAGTCAATGCGCCAATTTCATCAGCCACCGGCTGCAAAACCCTGATGATATTGAACACTTTCGCCGCATCATTCCGATGCAAGCACGGCGCCTGCTCGACCAAGTGACGATATTGGCGTCCGGCGAAGCCATCGTTTTTGGCAGCGCCTTCCATATTCCGACACGCGTGCAGTTCGATCGACCCGATCCCGGGCCATATAGCCAAACGGCCGCGCCATTCCACGAGTGGTCGAAAGAAACGAAGCCCTTTCCTTTACAGCAGGTTATCGCTGCATGGGGAGCGGAAAAGGTCGACGAAGATTCCGCGGACGAGGATTTTTAATTTCGAATTCGGCGATTGGGGCCGTGAACCGATTCGATCATCCGTCGTTGCAGATCTATGCCGACATGGTGTCTGTCGATCGAAAACTGCGCCTCGCCGGATATGAGGTGTACCGCTTCGGTGCGAATGAGC
>NZ_JBAFWH010000018.1:0-63405 GCF_043195015.1 Xanthobacter sediminis
CTAGCCCGGAGCCGACGCCCTATGGCGATAACACATTTGTCTGCGTCTTGGATCGAACTGCTGATTTCAATTTATTTTTAAAACGACGCTCCATCAAGACTGAACAAGCTTTCTTCACTGCGGAATTTATGTACCCTGTGGAGCCTGCGGCGGCGCTGTGCCTTGAATTGGTAAGCACGGCAAGGGCACTGGACATTGGGGATTGGAAGGCGCAGATCAATGGAGATTATTGGCCATCTGTTGGTCAAAAAATTTATAATGAGTTGGTTTCTGCTCAACCGGGTAGTGCAGACTGGTTCTACGCACGCGGGGTTCCAGATTTTTTAAAAAGCCAATTCGCCGAAAGTGCATCAGATCGCGCCTTCGACACAGCTCACCTTGACGCCTTTGTTACCAAGGCAACTAGAGTGCTCTTGGAAGAACCCGCCACAGTGGAGCCTCATGACGTAAATTATATTGCAGATGAAAATTCATATTCTTAACCGAAAAAATGGCTATGAGGGACTGTCCACCGATCCCTTGATTGATCTATCTCCGATATCGAGCGATGCGGATATGAGGACCTTGCCTCGCTGCATCCACAATACCCGCTTTCGTGGACATTCCCTGCGGATGGGAAGGCCGATATGGGGCGCGAAGTCTAGCGTTAGCTATCGCACGACAAGACGACTTCTCCCACCTCACCCATACCCCACCGCCGCCCTTTTCTCCTCATTCGTGAGGAAGTCCGCGGCGCCGATGCGGGTCCAGAGGTCGGCGCGTTCGGGGGCCAGGGCTTCCACCTGGTCGAGGTCGGGCACCAGGCGCAGGGGGGTGCCGTAGGCGGGGGAGAGCCAGTTGGAGAGGCCTTCCGCGATGCGCCGCACCAGGGGCACCACGCTCTGGCGCCACAAAGCGCGGTTGGCCTCGGCGTAGTTGGCGTAGGTGTTGTCGCCGGGAATGCCCAGCAGCATGGGCGGCACGCCCACCGCCAGCGCGATCTCCCGCGCCGCGCCGTTGCGGGCGGCCTCGAAATCCATGTCCTTGGGCGAGAGGGAGAGGGGGCGCCAGTCCAGCCCCCCTTCCAGCAGCAGCGGGCGCCCGGCATTGCCCGCGCCCTGGAAGGAGGCCTCCAGCTCTCCCTTCAGCCGCTCGAACTGCTCCTCGCTCAGCGCCCCGCCGCCGCCGTAGACCAGCGCGCCAGAAGGCCGGGCGGCATTGTCGATCAGCGCCTTGTTCCAGGCGCTGGCGGCATTGTGCAGGTCCAGCGCCTGGCCGGCGGCCTCCAGCGGGGGAAAGCCGTAATGGTCGTCGAGCGGGTTGAAGGCGGTGAGGTGCAGGATGGCCGGCACCTCACCCACCTCCGTCACGCTCGCCTGGGAGATGCGCACGGTGCGGCCGGCCAGGGTGTAGTCATAGGCCTCGGCCCAGCCGTCCGGCCCCGGCACCACGCGCATGCGGTCCGGCCGCAGCACGTGCAGCTCGCGCACGCGGCCTTCCACCGCCACCGCTTCCAAATAGACGTTGCCGGCCACCATCAGGTGGCTCGCCAGCGCCTCCATGAGCGAGGAGCCGGTGAGGCGCGGGTTGGGCCGCGCCAGAAGATCGAGCATGGGGTGGGTGTCGATCTCGCGCCCGCCGTCCATCAGCACCAGGGGCACGGTGGCCGCCGTCTCGCCGATGAGCCGCACGGCGCGGTAGGCGATGGCATTGCGCGAGAAGCCCTCGCGGGCGAGCGAGGTATAGTCGCGCGGGCTCCAGCGCGCCCGGCCGCCGGAAAACAGCGCCACCAGCGCCGCCGTGCGGCTGGCCTTGGCCTCCGGCGGGGCGGGCCAGGGGCGAAACGGGGCGAGAAGCGAAGCGAGCATGAAGGGCTCCACGGCAAGGCGCGCCGGGCGCCGCGCACGGCAGGCCCCGGCAAGGTTCAGGACGTAAGGAAAAGAGCGTAAGATCAGGCTCAGGCAGCATCGGGAGGGCGCATGCTGTACGCGCTGGTACTCATCATCTCGACCACCACACGGATCGATCAGTACACGCCGGGGCCGGACTGGCCGGTGCAGGTGGGATCGAGCTACCTCGCGACCATCGAGAACCAGCAGCTCATCGGCTATTATGACACCGAGCAGGCCTGCTGGCGCGCGAGCCGCCGGCCCACGCGCGCCTGGCCGCGGCAGGCCGAGGGCCAGCGCATCCGCGCGACCTGCATTCCCGTACCGGCACAGCCCATGGCGCCGGGGCGCTGAAGGCCAGTTCGTAAAATCGGACGGCTCGGCCCGGCGGGCCGCCTCGGTGTCCGGTGCGTCAAAAACGCGGCCCGATGCCCGGCATCGCGCCTGCGTTTTCTCGTGTCGGAGCACCCCCCGGCTGCACTCAGCCGCCGATTTCCCAATCAGGCTCTGAGCGGGCGTCGGCGCGCAGGACCGGCAAGCCAGCGCGCCCGGCGGACGGGCGCTGCTGCCGCCTGCTCCCCAAAGCGCGAGCGGGCCCGGCTCTCTCACAGCCCGCGCACGCGCGGCGGTGCCATGCGAGGGCCGAGGGCCAGGGCGGTGACCGCCCACACCAGCGCATCCAGCCGATCCGGCGAGCGGCCGGAGGAGAGCCCGTCCGGGCCGAAATCGCAAAGCTCGTCCTCCAGCGCCGGGAAGGCGCCGGCATGGCGCACCCGGCCCTGCTCGTAGAGCGCGGCCACCGGCTGCGCGCGCAGGTATTTTCCCCGCGTGGCGCGCACCGCCTCCACCGGCACGCCGGCATCCACCTCGGCGAGGACGGCGCGCACCATCTCGCCGCCCTGGTTCACCTCCGCCACCACCACGTCGGCCGCGAAGCGGTGGAACAGCGCCACCGCCCGCGCCGCCCATTGGGCCGGGCGCAGGCCGGAGGCGCTCTCATCCGCCAGCACATGCACGGTGCCGCCGGCATCGATGCCGGCGCAGACGATGCCGCACGCATCCGCCCCCGCGCGGGAGGAGGCCGGCGGGTCCACCGCCACCGCGATCCGCGCGAGCGGCGGGGCGACGGCAACGCGCGCGGCCTCCAGAGCCGGGCGGCTCCAGAGGGCATCCGGCCGGTCCTCGATAATCTCGCCGTCCAGCTCCTGCCGGCCCAGCCGCGTGCCGCCGTAGCGCGCCACCACGCGGGCGACGAAGCCCGGGGCGAGGTGGAAGGCGTTGTCAGCCGTGCGCGCGCGCGTCACCGCCGTGGCCGGGTCGTCCAGCAGGCGGCGCAGCAGCCGGGTGGGGCGCGGGGTGGTGGTCACCATCTGGCGCGGCCTCTCCCCCAGGCGCAGGCCGAACTGCAGCATGTCGAACGCCGCCTCGGCCCGCCGCCACTTGGCCAGCTCGTCGCACCAGGCGGCGTCGAACTGCGGGCCGCGCAGACTTTCCGGGTCATCGGCGGAGAAGCCGAGCGCCACCGCGCCGTTGGGCCATTCCAGCCGGCGCCGGGAGGGCTCCCAGCGCGGGCGTTCGGCGGGCGCGTGGACGGAGAGGAGGCCCGAAACCCCCTCCACCATCACCTCCCGCATGTCGGCCATGCTTTCCGCCACCAGTGCAATGCGCCCGGCGGGGCGGGTGGCGAAGGGCAGGCGCCCGAGGGCCAGGCCGCGCACCCATTCGGCGCCCGCGCGGGTCTTGCCGGCGCCACGCCCGCCCAGCACCAGCCAGGTGCTCCAGGGGCCCCCACCCTGGGCCGAAGCGGGGGGAAGCTGGTCCGCCCGCGCCCAGAAGGCCCAATCGGCGAGGAAGGCGCGCAGCTCAGTCTCCGAGAGGCTCAGGAGGAAGCGGCGCGCCAGCATCGGGCTCGTCCGCGCGCAGTCCCTCAAGGCGGCGCGCAAGCTCGCGACGGAAGGCGTCGAGGTCGCGGGCTGGGTCATCGGCATCCTTCCCTGGCTTGTCCGCCTCGCCCTCGGCGGCGGCGAGCTCGCGCAGGGTGCGGGCGAGCAGGGCGAGGGCGCGGGCGTCCTTCTCGGCATCGGCGGCGGGACGGGGCGGGCCCGCGTCGGCCCCCTCGGGGCGGGGAATGCGGGCCTCGATCTCCGCCACCTGCCGCTCCGCCGCCCGCCACAGCCGGGCGAGCAGGCGGGCGCGGGGCGTCTCCGCAGGCCGGATCGCGAAGGTCTTCTCTGCGCGCCGACCGATAGGCCTCACGGCGATGCTGCCATCCGCCGCCACCTCGCGGTCGATCCAGTGATAGGCGGCCCCTGTGGAAAGGCCGGTGCGCGCGCAGATCTCGGCGATGGGCACGCCCGCGGCGTAAAGCCGGCGCGCGAGCCCCGCCGTCGCGGGCGTCTGCCGACGCGGCGGTGGTGATGCCATGGGGATGTCCGAAGCTGGGGGCCGAAGCCGGAGACAGAGAGGCGCCGGCGGCGAGCGGGCGCAACTCTTGAACATGGCAAAACGTTACCCCGACAGCGCACCGCTGTCAAGGATTAAAATCCTGCGTCTCGAAAAATAGGATCAAATACCCAGAACGCCCTTCGCCTCGTCGCCCCCCGGGGCATCGTCTTCCTCGAGCAGCACCTGGTTGCGGCCCGCCATCTTGGCGGCGTAGAGCGCCTTGTCGGCGCGGCGGTAGATGGAAGCGAAATCGTCTCCCGCCCGCACGCCCGCCACCCCGCAGGAGAAGGTATAGGAGAAGTCCGGCAACTCCTTGAGCGGGCGGGAGGCGCGCACCAGCCCCAGCATGCGCTCCACGATACCCACCGCTTCGTCGCGGGCGGTATCCGGCAGCACGAGCACGAATTCCTCTCCGCCGATTCGGCCGAAGCAGTCGGTGCGCCGCACCTGCCCGCTGATGCAGCCGGCGAAATCGCGCAGGATGGCGTCTCCCACCTGATGGCCGTAGCGGTCGTTGATGTACTTGAAGTTGTCGAGGTCGAGCACGCACAACGTGCCCGGCGCGTGCGGGCCTTCGGCCGGGGCGGAATGGGTCAGCATCTCCTCGATGCGGGCGATGACGAAGCGGCGGTTGGCGACTCCCGTGAGGTCGTCGGTGTGGGCGGCGCGCAGGGCCTCGTCGCGATCGCGCCGCACGGCGCGCACGTCGGCGCGCAGGCGGGTGATGTCGCAGCCCACGCAGAAGCTCCAGCCATCGGCGGAAACGTTCTCGTTCAGCAGCAGCCAGCGCCCGTCCGCCAGCCGGGCCTCCAGCGTGCGCGGGCGCGCCTCGCGACCCGCGACCACGGCATCCACCCAGGCGGCCACGCCCTCCCCCTCGATCACAGTGCCGGCATTGAGGGCGGCGCTGGCGCGCATGAGGTCCGCCCAGGCGGGCGCCTCCTCCGGCGCGCCTTCGGCAAGCGCGCCATCCCCGGCGAGGCCGTAGGCGGCGCGGTAGGCCGCATTGGCGTGCCGCAGGCGCCCGCTCGCGTCGAAGGCGGCGAGGAGCGCCGGGTTCTCTTCCTGAAGTCGAAGCAGATGGGCCGCCGGATCAATCATGATAGTACCGAAGATAGCCGAGAAACGTAGCGGACGGGAGACGGTTGCAGGAACCCGCCAACTGCGCCTTTCGCATGGCACATTTTACCCGCCCGCAAAAAGCGCATGGCTGCCAGCCAAGGCGCACCTTGAAATGGCCTCGCAACTCTGGTGGAACGCCCACTCCCGGAGACTGACATGCGCGCCTGCGGCCTCGATTTCGGCACATCCAACACCACCCTCGGCATCCTCGCGGAGGGACTGCCGCGCCTATGCGCACTCGAAGACAGGAATGTGACGGTGCCCAGCGCGGTGTTCTTCGGTACCGACGGCACCTACCGCATCGGCCGCGCCGCCATCGACGCCTATGTGGAGGGGGTGGAGGGGCGCCTCATGCGCGGGCTGAAGTCCGTGCTGGGCAGCGCCCTCATCGAGGAAGCGACCCGCATCGGCCGCGAGCGCGCGCCGTTCCGGGTGGTCATCGCACGCTTCCTTGCGGAGGTGAAGCGCCGGGCGGAAGCCGCCGCCGGCGCCCCGCTGGAGGCGGTGGTGCACGGCCGCCCCGTCCATTTCGTGGACGGCGACCCGGAGGGCGACCGCAAGGCCGAGGAGACGCTGCGCGCCATCGCCGCTGAGATCGGCTTCCGCGAGGTGGTGTTCCAGTACGAGCCCATCGCCGCCGCCCTGGACTACGAGCAGCAGATCACCCACGAGGAGCTGGCGCTCATCGCCGACATCGGCGGCGGCACCTCGGACTTCTCCATCGTCCGCATCAGCCCCGAGCGGCGGACCCGCGCGGACCGCGCCGGCGACATCCTGGCCAATGACGGCGTGCGCATCGGCGGCACGGACTTCGACCGCGTGCTGAGCCTGTCCACCCTCATGCCGCTGCTGGGCTACGGCAGCCCCATGCGCTCCAAGGCCATCGACGTGCCCTCGGCCTATTACCACGACCTCGCGAGCTGGCATTCGATCAACCGCGTCTACGAGCCCAAGGTGGCGCGGGAGATCCGCGAGGTGAAGCGCGACGCCATGGCGCCGGAGCGCCTGGAGCGCCTGGAGCAGGTGATCGAGGAACGGCGCGGGCACGCGCTGGCGGGCGCGGTGGAGGCGGCGAAGATCGACCTCGCGGGCGCCCCGCGCGCGCATATCCCCTTGGATTGGATCGAGGCCGGGCTCACCCTCGGCATCACCGGCCAGGAGCTGAGGGAGACCACGGACGACCTCGCCACCCGCATCGCCCGCCGCATCGAAACCGTGCTGGCGCGGGCGGGCGTGGGGCCTGAGCGGATCGACGCCTTGTTCCTCACCGGCGGCTCCACCCGCCTCGCCCATGTGCGCGCGGCCATTACCGCCGCCCTGCCCACGGCCAAGGTGGTGGAGGGCGACACCTTCGGCTCGGTGGGCATCGGCCTCACCATCGCTGCGGGACGCCGCTTCGGCGGCTGATGCCGGGAGCGTGCAGCGCGGGCCGGGCACCAGGCCCGCGCGGCGCGTGAGCGAAACTGAAAACCCGCATGGCGGGTGAGCGAAGCTCAAGCGGCACCGGTCAAGAGGCTGGGCCTCCGGCATGAGAGTCCCGCGCGCCCCGCGCAGATCCCCTACCCCGAAAAGCGAAGGGCACCCCGCCGCGCCGCGCCGGGGTGCCCTTTCATGCGCCTGCCGGCCAAACGGCCGGCGCCGGATCACTTCGCGGCGATGCCGGCGAAGGTGGCGGCGGGAATGCGGAAGAAGCCGCGGCCGTTGGCCAGGGCCTGATAAGAAGAGGCGGCGCCGGCGAGCAGACGCTCGTACCAAGCCTTCGGGCTCATGCCCTCGGGGCAGTTGTCGATGGTCCACACCTCAGCGTTGGGCTGGAAGCGCACGTGGATGAGGACTTCTTCGGCGGTCTGGGCAACGTCGGACATGGAATGCTCCGGGATCAATGCGAGGATCGCCAAAAAGGCGAAGGAGGTTTCAAAGAGGCCCCGCCGCCTCGCGGCCCGCGGCAAACCCCTCGCACACAAGGTAGGGCCAGGGGCGATGACCAAACCTTGATCACGATCAAAAACAGCGCATTCGGATGCCCACAGGCGGCGCCGAGACGCCTTTTTCAGCCCGGCTCCTGGTGCGATGCAGGTCATGCCTGAAAGATGCGCACCGCGCCGCCGGCCAAGCCCGCCCGCCACTGACGGACCGGGATTCGGAAATCAGGCCCCAGCCTCCCCGGCCGGGGGCGCGCCCCTCGCTGAATAACGCTCCAGCGTATCGGGCCGCCACGCTTCCCCGCGCGGGGCGGTTCACACGACGCGCGAAAACGCTCTAGCATCGGCGCACTCCCACACGCGAAGGCCAGACATGCGCCCGTTTCCCAAAGCCCGCGTCGATGCCCTCACCGACGGCATCTTCGCCTTCGCCATGACATTGCTGGTGGTGGACATCCGCATTCCCGACGGGCTGGAGGTGGCAAACGCCGCGGACCTGTCCCACCGGCTCGTGGCGCTGGCGCCGCAGGCGGTGGCCTATGTCATCTCCTTCTTCGTGCTGGCCGCCCTCTGGCGCAACGTGATCGCCATGCGCCACGACACCGAAGGGGTGGCGCGTGGCACGCTGCAGATCTGGCTCTGCTACCTGCTGTTCGTCACCATGGTGCCGTTCTCCTCGGCCGTGGTGGGACGCTACGGGCATTTTCCGCCGGCTGTTTGGGTCTATGCCGGCAACATGGCCGCCCTCGGCCTGCTCTCCCTGCCCCTGCACCGGCTCGAGGTGCCCCAGGAGATGCGCGCCCGCACTCGCGTGGGGGAGCGGCGCATGGTGCTGTTCATCGGCTCGGCGCTGGCGTCCGTGCTGGTGAGCCTGTGGGCGCCGCACTATGCCATGTATGCCTATTTGCTCAATGCGCTGTCCCGCGTGCCGCCGTTCCGCTGACGGCGGCGGGCGCCCTTCGCGCCCCTGGGCCAACGCACCGGCCAGTCCACGAGGTGCTCCACCAGCTCGAACACGCCGAAGGCATCTTCCAGCCCGGCGACCCGACCCGCCACGGAAATGCCGGCCGCGCGTACGCTCGCCGGGTCGCCCGAGACCAGCGGATGCCAGAAGGGCAGATCCTTGCCCTCCTGCAGCAGGCGGTAGGCGCAGGTGGGCGGCAGCCAGGAGAGGGTGGCCACCGCCTCCGGCGTGAGGCGCACGCAGTCGCTCACCTGCTCGGAGCGGTGCGCATAATCGGAGCAGCGGCAGCTTTCGGAATCGAACAGGCGGCAGGCGACGTCCGTATAGGCGATCTGCCCCGTGTCCTCGTCCTCCAGCTTGACGAGGCAGCAGCGCCCGCAGCCGTCGCACAGGCTTTCCCACTGCGCGGCGCTCATGGCGGCGAGCGGCGTGGTGCGCCAGAAGGGCTCCGCCGTCGAAGCGGGGGCGTCAAGGGACGGGATCGGGGCAGCGGGCACGGCGGCTTCTGGCGTACCCTGCGCCTGTGCCGCGTCCTCGACGGCCGGTGTGGACGCCGGATCCGTCGCGACGGGGGCGAGATGGGCAGCGGACGGCGTGGCGGCGTTCCTGGGCTTGGCGGGCGGGCTCATGACCTTTCCTCTGAGGCGCACCCGGCGCACCGCGCCGCTGCGCCCCAACTCCTCGTCGTTCGCGACGGCAGGCACAGCAGCGCTGCGCATCTGCGCCGGAACTGCCTTAGCACGGCGCGAGGCCGGCAGGCGATGGGCGCGCCGGCGGCGCATCGCCTCCCACGCACGCCGCTCGGGGCGAAGACGAGAGGGCCGCGTCGTGCGGCACTGCGCGCCCGCGCCCGCCGCGAGGAACTCCTCGCGAGCGTACGCCCCGGCGCGTCCTCAGCCCAGGTAGCCCTGCTCCCGCAGGTGAGCCACGATCTGGTCCGCCATCTGCTCCGGCGCGGAAACACCGGCCTCAAGGCGGATCTCCGGCGCCTCGGGCGGCTCATAGGGGCTGTCGATGCCGGTGAAGTTCTTGATCTGCCCGGCCCGCGCGCGCTTGTAGAGGCCCTTCACGTCGCGACTTTCCGCCACTTCGAGCGGGGTATCCACAAAGATCTCGATGAACTCACCCTCGCCCATCAGCTCGCGCGCCATGCGCCGCTCGGCGCGGAAGGGGGAGATGAAGGACACGAGCGTCACGAGCCCCGCATCCACGAACAGCCGGGCCACCTCCGCCACGCGGCGGATGTTCTCCACCCGGTCGGCCTCGGTGAAGCCGAGATCCTTGTTGAGGCCGTGGCGCACGTTGTCGCCGTCGAGCATGTAGGTGTGGCGGCCTTCCGCGTTGAGCTTCTTTTCCACGAGGTTCGCCACCGTGGACTTGCCGGCGCCGGAAAGCCCGGTGAACCACAGCACCACCGGCCGCTGGCCCTTCATGGCCGCCCGGCTCTCCTTGGAGACGTTGAGCTGCTGCCAGTGTACGTTGGTGGCGCGCCGGAGGCCGAAATCCACCATGCCGGCGCCGACCGTGAGGTTGCTCATGCGGTCGATGACGATGAAGGCGCCGGTCTCCGGCACCTCCGCGAAGGGATCGAAGGCGATCGCCTCATGGGTGGCGAAATTCACCACCGCCACCTCATTGAGCTGAAGCGTCTTGGCCGCGAGGCGCTGGAAGGTGTTCACGTCCAGCTTGTGCTTGATGTCGGTGACCTGCGCCCCCACCGTGCGGGTGCCCATCTTGATGAGATAGGGCCGGCCTGGCAGCAGCGGCTCCTCGTTCATCCAGATGAGGTGGGCGGCGAACTGGTCCGACACCTCCGGCCGGTCGGCGGCGGCGGCCAGCACATCCCCGCGGGAGACGTCCACCTCGTCGGTCAGGGTGAGGGTGACGGCCTCGCCGGCGCCCGCCTCCTCCAGCTCCCCGTCCTTGGTGACGATGGCGCGGATGCGGCTGGTGGCGCCGGAACCGGCCACCACCACCGCATCGCCCGGCCGCACGAGGCCCGAGGCGATGGTGCCGGAGAAGCCGCGGAAATCCAGGTTCGGCCGGTTCACCCACTGCACGGGCATGCGGAACGGACGGGCGAGGGCATTGCTCGCCACCTCCACATGCTCCAGGTGCTCCAGCAGGGTCGGGCCGGTGTACCAGGGGGTGTGGGCGCTCTTCTCGATGACATTGTCGCCGAAGCGGGCGGAGAGCGGAATCGGCACCAGGGTCTCGAAGCCGAAGTCGGCCGCGAAATCGGAATAGGTCCGCACGATCTCGTCGAACCGCGCCTGGGAGAAGTCCACCAGGTCGATCTTGTTCACCGCCAGCACCACGTGCTTCAGGCCGAGCAGCTTGACGATGTAGGAATGGCGCCGGGTCTGGGTGAGGATGCCCTGGCGGGCGTCCACCAGGATCACCGCGAGATCGGAGTTGGAGGCGCCCGTCGCCATGTTGCGCGTGTACTGCTCGTGGCCGGGCGTGTCGGCGACGATGAACTTGCGCTTGTCGGTGGCGAAGAAGCGATAGGCCACGTCGATGGTGATGCCCTGCTCGCGCTCGGCGGCGAGCCCGTCCACCAGAAGGGCGAAATCGAGGTCGGCGCCGGCGGTGCCGTGCTTGCGGCTGTCGGCGGAGAGGGAGGCGAGCTGGTCCTCGAACAGCAGCTTGGTGTCGTAGAGCAGGCGGCCGATGAGGGTGCTCTTGCCGTCGTCCACGCTGCCGCAGGTGAGGAAGCGCAGCAGGCTCTTGCTCTCCTGGGCGGCGAGATAATCGGTGAAGCTGGAAATTTCGGGCTGAACGGACATCAGAAATAGCCCTCCCGCTTCTTCTTCTCCATGGAGGCGGCTTCGTCATGGTCGATGAGCCGGCCGGCGCGCTCGGAGGTGCGGGCGGTGAGCATCTCGGCGACGATGGCCTCCAGCGTGTCGGCGTCGCTCTCCACGGCGGCGGTGAGCGGGTAGCAGCCCAGGGTGCGGAAGCGGATGCGCTTCACCTGCGGCACCTCGCCGGGAGCGAGCGGCAGGCGGTCGTCATCCACCATGATGAGCTGGCCGCCCCGCTCCACCACCGGCCGGTCCGCCGCGAAATAGAGCGGCACGATGGGGATGCGCTCGGCGAGGATGTATTGCCAGATGTCCAGCTCGGTCCAGTTGGAGAGCGGGAACACGCGGATGCTCTCGCCCCCCTTCACCCGCGTGTTGTAGAGGTTCCAAAGCTCCGGGCGCTGGGTCTTGGGATCCCAGCCGTGGTTGGCGGTGCGGAAGGAGAACACGCGCTCCTTGGCGCGGCTCTTCTCCTCGTCGCGGCGGGCGCCGCCGAAGGCCGCATCGAAGCCGTGCAGGGTCAGCGCCTGCTTCAGCGCCTCGGTCTTCATCACGTGGGTGTAGAGGCTGGAGCCGTGGTCGAAGGGGTTGATGCCCTGGGCCAGCCCCTCGGGATTGGTGTAGGTGATCAGCTCGAAGCCCAGCTCCCGCGCCATGCGGTCGCGGAAGGCGATCATCTCCCGGAACTTCCAGGTGGTGTCGATGTGCATCAGCGGGAAAGGCGGCTTCGAGGGGTAGAAGGCCTTCACCGCGAGATGCAGCATCACCGCGGAATCCTTGCCGATGGAATAGAGCATCACCGGGTTGCGGAACTCGGACGCCACCTCCCGCATGATGAAGATGGATTCGGCCTCCAGACGCTTCAAATGCGTCATGCGTTCAGACGACATCGACCCGGCTGCTCCTTCATGCCCCGCCGCGGGCCCCTGCCCTTTCGTCCGCGGCGCTCATTTCACCGGGTTTAGTCGTTCTTAGAAATATAATCCATACAATAATGATATGTGAAATAATTCACATCTCATTTTCGCATTTACTGCATCACCGGTCGAAGGTCGCCACCAGCTCCACATGGGGCGAGTAGCGGAACTGGTCCACGGGCGTCACGCCCCCAAGCCGCCAGCCCCCCTCCGCCAGGATGCGCGCGTCACGCGCGAAGGTGGCGGCGTTGCAGGAGACGTAAACGAGCCGGCCCACCTTGGCGGCCGCAAGCTCGCGCGCCTGCGCCTCTGCCCCCTGGCGCGGCGGGTCCATCACCACCGCGTCGAAGGCGGAAAGCTCCTGCGGCAACAGCGGGCGGCGGAACAGGTCCCGCGCCTCGCCGCCCACCGCCTTCAGCCCCGGCGTGTGGGCCGCCTTCATGAGCGCGGCGAGGGCCGGTGCGCTGCTCTCGGCCGCGAACACCCGCGCCCCGGCCGCGAGGCGCAGCGCGAACGTGCCCACCCCGGCGAACAGGTCCGCCACGCGCTTTGCCCCCTGCGTGGCCGCCAGCACGGCGCCGGAGAGCACCGCCTCTCCCTCGGCGGTGGCCTGGAGGAAGGCGGCGGGCGGCAGTTCCACCCGCGCCGCGCCCATCACGAGCGCGGGGGCGGTGCGCTGGAGCACCAGCTCGCCGTGGCGGGTGAGCCGCGCGAGGCCGAAGCGCTCCGCCAGGGCGGCAAGGTCCATCAGCAGCGCCGGCGGCAGCGGGCCGGAGCCGCGCACATCCATGTCCAGCCCGGTGTCGGTGGCGATCACCTGCAGGTCGAGCGGCTTCTTCAGCGGCGCCAGCGCCTCGGCCACCGCGCGCGAGGCCGGCAGCGCCTGGGCGAGGCCCGGCGCCAGCACCGGGCAGCCATCGAGCGCCACCATGGCGTGGGACTTGCGCTCCGCGAAGCCCACCACCGTACGCGCGCCATATTGGCGCGCATGGAAAATGACGCGCCGGCGGCCGGCCCCGTGGGCGTCCACCACCGGCGCCACCTCGGTCTCCAGCCCCTCGCGCGCAAGCGCCTCGGCCACCAGGGCGCGCTTCCAGGCGAGATAGGGCTCGGGCCGCCAGTTCTGGAGCAGGCAGCCGCCGCAGCGGCCGAAATGGGCGCAGCCCGGCGCCACCCGCTCAGGGCTCGGCTCCAGGATCTCGGCAAGGGTGATGCGCTCGCCCTCGAGCGTGCCGCGCACCCGCTCGCCGGGCAGCGCAAAAGGCACGAACACCGGGCCCGACGGCCCCTCGGCGACGCCGTCGCCCTGGGCGCCCATGCGGCGCACCGTCACGTCCACCATCGCCACCGTCACGCGCGCTCCGCTCCCAGAAGATATTCCACATTGCCGTCGCCGCCGGTGATGGGCGAGGGCACGATGCCCAGCACCCGCCAGCCGAGGCTCGTCACCAGGTCCTCCGCCGCCGTGCACACCTCCTGCCGCACGGCGGCATCGCGCACGATGCCCTTCTTCACCGCCTCGCGCCCGGCCTCGAACTGCGGCTTCACCAGCGCCACGAGGCGCGCGCGGGGCGCTGCGAAGGCCAGGGCCGAAGGCAGCACCTGCCTGAGCGAGATGAAGCTCACATCCACCACCACCACATCCACCGGGTCCGGCACCGCGGCGCGATCGAGGGCGCGGATGTCCGTTTCCTCCAGCAGGGTGATCTGGGGGTGGCCGCGCAGGCTCTCGTGGAACTGGCCCCGCCCCACATCCACCGCATAGACATGGGCCACGCGGTGGCGCAGGAGCACATCGGTGAAGCCTCCGGTGGAAGCTCCCACATCCATCGCCGTCAGCGCCGCCGGATCGATGCCGAAGGCCTGGAGGCCCGCCTCCAGCTTGAGCCCGCCGCGAGAGACGTAATCGTGCACGTCGGCGGCCTCGATGCGGGCATCCTCCGCCACTTCCGCGGACGGCTTGGGCACGACCACCCCCTCCACCCGCACCAGCCCCGCGGCCACCGCCGCCTGGGCCCGCGCGCGGCTCTCGAACAGCCCGCGCTCCACCAGAAGTCGATCGATGCGCATGCCCGGCGCCCTGCTCCGGCTGGAGTGTCCACCGCGCGCGGCAATCGCTCCAGGTGGTTGAGATTAGCCATTTTCTTCGCGCGAACCGGAAACCACCGCGCTCGAAAATGCCTTGAACCGGCTTCACGGTAATTAAAGGCCTTTGGCGGAGCCTTGCTGCCGGCCCGCGACGCAAAGCCATAGCTTGGGCGGTCGCGGACGAACGGGCGTCGTGATATGCCAACGGCGCGGGGGAAGCAAATCTGCGATCGGATGCCACCCGGCGCGGTGCGGAGCCGCCGCCGGCCTTTCTCGGCGTGCGACGGAATCCGGACACATGCAGCACGACACCCAGCCTGACAGCGCACGCGCCTTCGCCGCCCTGCCCCTCCTTCTCGCCGCCGCCCTGGTGCTCGGCGCCGGCGCCGCGGCGCACGCGGCGGACCCGGGCAAGGCCAAGGGCGCGAAGCACGCGGAGCCGCCCAAGGACAACCGCGCCTGGGCGCTCGCCCGCGCCGGCGACACCACCGTGCTGAGATTCGGCCCGCCGGGGGCAGCGGACCCGGTGCTCGCCATCGCCTGCCAGGCGGGCGCCGGGCTCATCCAGTTCACGGTGGAGATCAGCTCTCCCAAGATCCGCTCCGGCGAGGGGGTGGCGCTGTCCCTCTCCGCAGGCAAGCGGCGGCTGGAGCTGGCGGCCTCCACCTTCCGCGGCGCCACCGACGGTGCGGTGGTGGCGGAGGCAGCGGTGAGCCTCGACGGGCGCGTGCTCGATCTCTTTTCCGGTGGCGAGACCCTCGTCGTGCGGGCGCCGGGCGCCACCGAGAGCTTCCCGCTCGCCGGCGCGAAGGCCAAGTTGGCCGATTTTCGCAAGTCCTGCCAGACCGGGCGGTAGCGGGCTGAGTGGCCGCAGCGCAAGCCCCAGCTTTCGCGCGCACGGCCCCTTCACCTTGTCGTTGCAACCACTATGATCGCGCCCGGTTCAACGGGAATACGACCATGCGCCGTCCGCTCCTCGCCCTTTCCGCCCTCGTCGCGCTCACGCTTCCGGCCGCCGCGCAGCAGAAGATGACGTGGCACGTTCAGCAGAGCGATGAGAGCGCCGCCCTCGTTTTCGGCGTGCCCGAGTCCGAGGAGGTGCTGCTGTTCTTCGTCTGCAAGCCGGGCGCGGATACCATCACCGCCCAGAGCCAGATCGGCTCCAAGGGACTGGAACGGGAAGCCGCGGCCCGCCTCATCCTCTCCGCCGGCAGCGTGAAGAAGACCCTCTCCGGCAAGGCCGTGGGCAGTGACGAGAGCACCAGCGTGGACGTGGAGGCCCCGGCCAGGATCGCCGACGTGAAGGCGCTGCTGAAGGGCGGCTCCAGCCTCACCGTGGAGGTGAAGGGCGCCAAGCAGAAGATCAGCCTCTCCGGCGCCGGCGAGGCCCTCACCGCCTTCGAGGCCGCCTGCAAACCCAAGAGCTGAAGGAAGAGCTGAACGGCGGCCGAAGGGAAACGTCGCCCCCGCCACGTGGCGGTTGCGGCCCGGCGGACCGCGGCCGCGCCTTCGCCTTTTCGGGGAGAGAGTGAACATGTGCGCAGGCATGGCCTCTGCGCGCCTTCGCTGAGCCCGTTTTACGCCTGCGCACGCCGCGCGGCCTGCTGCCCGGAGGTGCACGGAACGCACCTCCTGAGGGGGCCCCCGCCGGCCCTATGGCACCTTCTCCGCCCGCCGCACGGGCAGGCGCACCGCGCGGTCTGAGCGCGCATGGATCTCCGCCACACCTGCTTCGGCTGCACCGAGGCCCGGCCTGGGCCTTGGCCCGGGCGTGTCGCGCCGCTACGGCCGAGCCGGGCGGCGGGCGTCCCTGGAAGCGGGTGCCGCGAGCACGGCGCGGCAGGAGCTGCCGCAGGACACTTTCGCGCGCATGGACACAATCGGCCCCGGTCTTCGGCCGGCGGCGATGGGGTTTCGTTCAAGCCCCCTGCGGGCTTGCCCAAAGCCCAGGGCGCGCGCCCAAGGCTCCGCCTTGACACCTCTCGTTCACGCGAAGTGCCACTCACACTGTGTGGAAGCCCCCTCATGCGCGGGAAGGCCCGCCGATGCAGCAAGGCTGGAGCGTCCCGCGCCGGGGTGCCCTCAGGCTTCCGCGACCTGCTGCAGGAAGCCGTCGATCTCGGTGTCGAGCCGGGTGGTGACCGTGCCCACGGTGCGCGAGGCATCGCGCACCCGCGCCGCCGAGGTGCTGGTGCCGGTGACGGCCACGTTCAGCCGGCCGATGTCGTGCGCCACCTGGCCGGTGCCCGAGGCCGCGCTCTCGATGTTCGAGCTGATCTCGGTGGTGGCCACGGTCTGCTCCTCGATGGCGCCGGCGATGGCGGTAGCATAATGTTCCACCTCCTCCATCTGGGCCAGGATGGCTCCGATGGCGGCCACCGCCTCGGTGGTCTCGCCCTGGATGGCGGCCACGTGCTGGGAAATCTCCTGGGTCGCGTGGGCGGTCTGGCCGGCCAGATCCTTCACCTCCGCCGCCACCACCGCGAAGCCGCGCCCCGCGTCCCCGGCCCGCGCGGCCTCGATGGTGGCGTTGAGGGCCAGCAGGTTGGTCTGCTGGGCGATGGCCTCGATGAGGCCCACCACCTCGCCAATGCGGCCGGCGGCGGTGGCCAGGCCCGCCACCTTCCCGTTGGCGACGCCGGCGCCCTGCGTGGCCCGCGCCACCATCTGGGAGGTGCGGGCGATCTGCTGGGCGATCTCGGCGATGGAGGCGCTCAGCTCCTCCGCGGCACCGGCCACCGCCTGCACGTTGCCGGAGGCGCGCTCGGAGCTCTGCTGCGCCGAGGCGGCGTCGAGGCGGCTGGTCTCGGCGGCGCCGGTCAGCTCGCCGGAGACAGTATCAAGGTCACCCATGGCGCGGCCCACCTCGTCGATGACGGTGGTGGCGCTCTGCCGGAAGCCGCCGATGAGCGCGTCGATGCGCGCCTGCCGGGCCATCCGCGCCTCGTTGGCGCGGGCGCTCGCCTCTTCGTGCTCCCGGCGGGCAATGGCATTGAGGCGGAACACGTCCACCGCGCGCGCCATCTCGCCAATCTCGTCCTTGCGGTCCATGCCGTCCACGGCGATGGAGGTGTCGTCGCCGGCGAGCTGGCGCATCCGCGCCGTCATCAGCTGGATGGGGCGCGCCAGCGCCTGGGCACCGAAGAACACCAGCGCCAGCACCACCGCCAGCGTCACCACCGCGGTGAGCAGCAGCGTATTGCGGGTTTCGGCCACGGTGGCGAACAAGGTGGCGTGGGGCACGCTCATCACCAGCACCCAGCGCTCGCTGACGCCCGGCAGGCTCACGGCGGTGGCCCGCACCGACCACCGCCCGGAACCGTCGCGCAGCTCCGCCTCGGCCTCCTCGCCGGCCTTGGCGCGCGTCACCAGCGCGCGCAGGGCGGGGTCTTCCACCGCCTTGCCCAGGAGATTGGCATCGTCGTTGGCGATCCAGAGGTCGTCGGTGCCCACCAGGGTCACGCGCCCGTCGCCGAAGGGGCGCAGCTTCTGCACGAAACGGGTGATGCCGGTAAGCGGCAGGTCGGTGGTGACGATGCCGATGGGCTTGCCCGCGCGATGCACGACCACGCTGGTGGTGGTCATCAGCACGCTCTTGCCGTCCACCGGGTAGTCGTAGGGCGGGGTGACGAGGGCGCGGTTCTCGCGCACCGGCTTGTCGTACCAGCCCTCGGTGCCGGCCTCCTTGGTCATCACCAGCTTCTCGACATCCACCGAGCCGTCCGGCTTGTGGAAGAAATAGGGCACGAAGCGGCCCTTGGCATCGGAGAAGGGATGGCCGGTGAAATCCGCGTCCCGCCCGTCGAGGGCGTCGGGCTCGAAGGCGAGCGTCATGCCCACGAGGTCGGGATTGCCGGTGACCATGCGGCGCATCAGGGCGCCGAGGGCGTCGCGGTCCGCCATGCCGCCGTTGACGAGCCCCTCGACCGCGAGGCCGCCCGTCTCCGCAATGACGATGGCGCGGCCCATGCGGCTGGCGATGGTCTGCGCATATTCGCCGAGCAGGGCCTGGGCGCGGGCCTGGGCGTCCCGCGTCGCGGCCTCCGCCGTCACCCAGAGGCTGACGCCCGCCACCATCAGCATGGAAAGCGTGCACAGCGCACCCGCAGCCAGCACGAGCTTCGTGCGGATGCTCAAGTCAGCCAAACGCATGGGGCACTCCTACTCGACACGGCCTTGCCGGTGCATGCAGCACTAGCCGCGCCCCATGACTGCGGATTGACAGCGCCGCCCTCAGCGCGCGCCGAGGCCGCCGGCGGTCTCGATGAAGCGCGCCACCTCCGCCACCCCGCGCCCGTTGCGGATGGCCGAGAACACATAGGGCCGCCCCGCCCGCATGCGGATGGTGTCCTGCTCCATCACGCCGAGGTCGGCGCCGACCAGCGGGGCGAGATCGGTCTTGTTCACCACCAGAAGGTCCGAGCGGGTGATGCCCGGCCCGCCCTTGCGCGGGATCTTCTCGCCGCCGGCCACGTCGATCACGTAGACGGTGATGTCGGCGAGCTCCGGCGAGAAGGTGGCGGCGAGGTTGTCGCCTCCCGATTCGATCAGCACCAGGTCGAGGCCGGGGAAGCGCGCCTGCATGTCCGCCACCGCGCGCAGGTTGATGGAGGCATCCTCGCGGATGGCGGTGTGCGGGCAGCCGCCGGTCTCCACCCCCAGGATGCGCTCGGGCGGCAGCGCCCCGGCCACGGTCAGCAGGCGCGCATCCTCCTTGGTGTAGATGTCGTTGGTGATGGCGCAGATGTCGTAGCGGTCGCGCAGCGCCTTGCAGAGCGCCTCCATCAGCGCCGTCTTGCCCGAGCCGACGGGCCCGCCGATGCCGACGCGCAGGGGAGATTTGGACGAGCTCATGAGCGGAACAGCCTCGTGTACTGGGTTTCGTGGCGAAAGCTGCCGAGATCGGCCCGGAAGGTGGCGGCGCCGATGTCGTCGAGGGTGAGGCCCGGCGCCTCGGCCGCCAGCCGCCGCGCGGCGGGCGCCAGCCCCGCCACCACCCGCGTGCCGGCGGTCTGGCCGATGGGCGCGAGCCGCACCGTCGCCGAGACGAGATTCTGCGCCATCGCCAGCAGGAAGGCTTCGAGCGCCGCCACCAGCGGCAGGCCGTGGGCGGCGCAGGCCAGCCCCACCGCCACCGGATAGGCCGCCTCCGGCGCCAGGGCGGGCGCGAGGCGCGTCAGGCCCGGCGCCGGCCACGCCGCCATCACCGCATCGAGGAAGGAGCGCCCCTGCTGGCAGGTCTCCAGCCGCAGCTCGGCCGAGGGTGCGAGCGCCACCGCGAGGTCGTTCACAGCCCCGAGCGCGTCCCCATCCCCGGCGGCGGCCGCCGCGTGGGCATGGGCGAGAAGGATGGCGTCGGTGCGCACGAAGCCGCAGGCGAACAGGTCGTCGAGCCACGCCGCCAGATCGTCCGCGCCCGCGATGTCGCCCGCCTCCACCGCCCATTCGAGCGCGTGGGAGTAGGCATAGGCCCCCACCGGGAAGGCGGGGGAGAGCCACGCGAACAGCGGCAGCAGGCCGAGAGCCCCGCCACCGTCCGGCACAGCGAGAGGCGGCGCATCCGGCCGCGCGGCGTCAGCCATGCTTGTGGTCGTGGCCGCAGCCGGGACCGTGCACGTGCTCCTCGCCATGCGCGCCGGGGCCATGCTCCCGATGGCCGTGGCCGTGCTGGTGCTCGTCGTGGCCGTGATCGTGCCCGCAGCCGGGGCCGTGCACGTGCTCCTCGGCGTGAGCGCCAGCGCCGTGCTCCCCATGGCCGTGATGATGCTCATCGTTGGCATGGTCGTGACCGCAACCGGGCCCGTGCACATGCTCCTCGCCGTGCGCGTGATGGCCGTGGCCGTGATGATGGTCATCGTGGCCATGGTCGTGGCCGCAGCCAGGGCCATGCACATGCTCCTCGCCGTGGGCGGCATGAGCATGATCGTGATCGTGACCGGCGTGCTCGTGCCCGCCATGGGCGGCGGCCGCGTAGGCGCCCTTCTCGGGGCGGAAGGGGCGCTCCACGATCGCGGTGGCGGCGCCGAGCCCGCGCACCATCTCCACCAGCACGTGGTCCTCGGCGAAATAGATGGCGTCTTCCGTGATCTCAGCCGGAACGTGCCGGTTGCCGAGGTGCCACGCCACCTTCAGCAGCCGCAAGGGGCTCGCGGTGCGCACCTCCACCAGCCGCTCCGGCGCGGCCTTGATGCGCACCAGCCGGCCGTCCTCCAGCTTCACGGCGTCGCCGTCGTCGAGCACGGCCGCCTTGTCGAGGTCGAGCAGGAAGGAAAGGCCGCCATCGGCCGTGAAGGCGAAGCGGCGGCGGTGCCGGGCCTGGTGGTCGAGGGTCAGCTCGTCGGCGACCCGCTCGTCGCGGACGGCGGGGCGGCGGACAACAGTGGTGGCGCGGATCATCTCATCCTCCGGGATTCTCTCCCGATGGCACCTTATACCAACGGCCCCGGCCTTCGACCGGCGCCAGCCCAGTTTCGCCCGCGCTCCGCGCGGAAGCCCAAAGCGCGTCAGAACAGGAAATAGCGCTGCGCCATGGGCAGGACATCGGCCGGCTCGCACACCAGCAATTCGCCGTCGGCCCGCACGTCGTAGGTTTCCGGGTCCACCTCGATCACCGGGGTGGCGTCGTTGTTCACCATGCTCTTCTTGGAGATGCCCGAGCGGGTGTTCTCCACCGCCACCAGTTCCTTCGTCAGCGCGAGGCGGGCGGCGAGCCCGTCTTCGATGGCGGCCCTGGAGACGAAGGTGAGGGAGGTGTGGGCGCGCGCCCGGCCGAAGGCGCCGAACATGGGCCGATAGTGCACCGGCTGCGGGGTGGGGATGGAGGCGTTGGGATCGCCCATCTGGGCCATGGCGATGGCGCCGCCCTTGATGACGAGGTCCGGCTTCACGCCGAAGAAGGCCGGCGTCCACAGCACGAGATCGGCCAGCTTGCCCCGCTCCACCGAGCCGATGTGCCGCGACATGCCGTGGGCGATGGCGGGATTGATGGTGTATTTGGCGATGTAGCGGCGGGCGCGCAGATTGTCGTTGCCCGCCTCCCCCGGCAGGGCGCCGCGCTGGCGCTTCATCTTGTCCGCCGTCTGCCAGGTGCGGATGATGACCTCGCCCACCCGGCCCATGGCCTGTGAGTCCGAGCTCATCATGGAGAGCGCGCCGAGATCGTGCAGGATGTCCTCCGCCGCGATGGTCTCCTTGCGGATGCGGCTTTCGGCGAAGGCGAGGTCCTCGGCGATCTCCGGGTCCAGGTGGTGGCACACCATGAGCATGTCGAGATGCTCGTCGATGGTGTTGCGGGTATAGGGCCGGGTAGGGTTGGTGGAGGAGGGCAGCACGTTCGCCAGGCCCGCCACCTTGATGATATCAGGCGCATGGCCCCCGCCCGCCCCTTCCGTGTGGAAGGCGTGGATGGTGCGGCCCTTGAAGGCGGCGATGGTGTCCTCCACGAAGCCGCTCTCGTTCAGCGTGTCGGTGTGGATCATCACCTGCACGTCCATGGCATCCGCGACCGAGAGGCAGCAGTCGATGGCGGCGGGGGTGGTGCCCCAGTCCTCGTGCAGCTTCAGGGCGGCGGCGCCCGCCAGCACCATCTCCTCCAGCGCGCCGGGCAGGGAGGCGTTGCCCTTGCCGGCGAAGGCCAGGTTCATGGGGAAGGCGTCGGCTGCCTCGATCATGCGCGAGAGGTGCCACGGGCCCGGCGTGCAGGTGGTGGCGAAGGTGCCCGTGGCAGGCCCCGTGCCGCCGCCCAGCATGGTGGTGACGCCGGAGGCCAGCGCCTCCTCGATCTGCTGCGGGCAGATGAAGTGGATGTGGCTGTCGAAGCCGCCGGCGGTGAGGATCTTGCCCTCCCCGGCGATGATCTCCGTGCCGGGGCCGATGATGATGTCCACCCCGTCCTGCACGTCCGGGTTGCCGGCCTTGCCGATCTTCGCGATACGCCCGTTCTTGAGGCCCACGTCCGCCTTCACCACCCCCCAGTGGTCGAGGATGACGGCATTGGTGATGACGGTGTCCATGGCGCCGTCGGCGTTCGCCACCTGGGACTGGCCCATGCCGTCGCGGATCACCTTACCGCCGCCGAACTTCACTTCCTCGCCATGGATGGTGAAATCCTTCTCCACCTCAATGAAAAGCGAGGTGTCGGCGAGCCGCACCTTGTCGCCCACGGTGGGGCCGAACATCTGCGCATAGGCGGCGCGGGGCATCCTGGCGGGCATCTGCGGCTCCTCAGCGGCTGGCGCCGTCGTGCTCGACCGGGCTCAGGGTTTTCACGTCCACCCCGTCGAGGCAGCGGGCATTGATGGCCACCATCACCGTGCCGTCCGGGGCCGCGCCCTCGGCGAAGGATTCGATGCCGCAGGTGGAGCAGAACAGGTGGTGGATCTGGCGGGTATTGAACAGGTATTCCGTGGTCGCCCCCTCCCCGGACACCTGCCTGAAGGCGGCCTTCGGCACGAAGGCGAAGATGCCGCCGAGCCGCCGGCAGCGCGAGCAATTGCACGTCACCGTGCGGTCGAGGTCCACATCCACCTCGTAGCGCACCGCGCCGCACTGGCACCCGCCGAAATAATGCTGAACCGCCATCTCAGAGCCTCCCCGCCACCTGCCCGCGAAACCCGTATACCTCGCGCCGGCCGCCGAACGGCACCAGCATCACCGTGCGCGTGGCGCCGGGCTCGAAGCGCACCGCCGTGCCGGGGGCGATATCGAGCCGCATGCCGCGCGCCTTCTCCCGGTCGAAGGACAGGGCCGGGTTGGTCTCGTAGAAATGGTAGTGGCTGCCAACCTGGATGGGCCTGTCCCCGGTGTTGGCCACGATGATCTCCACCGGCGCGGCGCCGGCGTTGAAGACGATCTCCCCGGGCGCGGCCGCGATCTCGCCGGGCTCCAGGGCCGAGGGCGCGCCGCGGATGGGGTGATGCACGGTGACGAGCTTGGTGCCGTCCGGAAAGGTCGCCTCCACCTGGATGTCGTGGATAATCTCGGCGATACCGTCCATCACCTGATCGGTGGTGAGCACGCGGGCGCCCGCCTCCATCAGCTCGGCCACGGTGCGCCCGTCGCGCGCGCCCTCCACCACGGTATCGGTGATGAGCGCCACCGCCTCCGGATGGTTCAGCTTCACGCCTCGGGCAAGGCGCTTTCGGGCCACCTCGGCGGCCATGGCGATCAAGAGCTTGTCCTTCTCGCGCGGCGTCAGCTGCACGGCGTCTCTCCCTGTGCGGGGGCCCGGCTTTCGCGCCAGAGCCCCATGCGCCTCACTCGTGGGGGCAAAAGGAAATGGCAAGTGGAAGTGGCAGGCGGATGTGCCAGACGGAAGTGGCAATTCGAGGTCCGAAACGGATGGTATCACGTCGCCCACACGCGCGGCAGCGGTGCGCGCCGGAAGCCCACCAGAAACGCACCGGCCGCCCGGCGCAGGGTCGCACTGTCGGGCGCCAGCCAGCGCACGGCGAGAAGCCCGTTCCAGGCGCTCGCCCCGCACTCGCTGGAGGCGCCTTCGAGACGGGCGCCGTCGAGCAGCGCCCGCGCCTCCTCCAGCCGGCCCTCGGCGTCGGGCGCCATATAGAGCAGCGTGCCGAGCGCCCGGTGGCCCGCCGCCACCGCCGGCCGCGCCAGCAGCGCGCCGAGGGGGCCGGACAGGCGCAGCGCATCGGCATAGGCGAGCCGCCCGCCCCGGCGCACCCGCCAATGGTCCTGAAGGTGCCCCTCGCCCATCGCGTCGCCATGGGCGAGCCGGCCCAGCACCAGCCCCTCGAACGACAGGAAGGTGGCGGCGGGGTCGAGATCCACCACATAGCGGCGGCAGAGGCGCGCGCGATCGAACAGGATGGTCTCCTGCGGCAGCCATTCCAGCCGCGCCCCGGCGGCGGCGGAAAGGCGCACCGCGATCTCGGCAAGCGGGCCGTCGGAGCGGTAGACCTTCTCGGCGGCCGGAGTTGTCAACGTGAGGTGGGCGCCGGCCCCGGCGGCGGCGGAAATGCGGAAGAGATCGCCGCAGGCGACCCCGCCGGCGGTGTTCACCAGAACCGCCTCCACCCCCTGGGCGCCACGCGGCAGGCGCGCGCGCAGGGCGCCGGATTCGGAAAGGTCGGCGAGGCGCGAGACGCCGCCGAACACGGCCGCCCCCACATGCACCCGCCCCTCACTGCGCTGGCGCCGCGCTGCCGTGGCAGGTGGAAGCGCCTCAGATGGCCGGGTTTCCTCAGATGGCCATGAGGCGGCGCACGTCGTCTCCATCCAGCCCGCTCCTGTCGCCCGAGGCCACCACCTCGCCGCGGTCCATGAGGATGAACGTGTCGGCGAGTTCCTGCGCGAACTCGAAATACTGCTCCACCAGCACGATGGCCATGTCCCCCCGCCCGCGCAGGTAGGAGATGGCGCGGCCGATGTCCTTGATGATGGAGGGCTGGATGCCCTCGGTGGGCTCGTCCAGCAGCAGCAGGCGCGGGCGGGTGACCAGCGCGCGGCCGATGGCGAGCTGCTGCTGCTGCCCGCCGGAAAGGTCGCCGCCACGCCGCTTCAGCATGGATTTCAACACCGGGAACAGCTCAAACACCTCATCGGGCACGAACTTGTCCCTGGCCGCGAGGCGCGCGTATCCGGTCTCCAGATTTTCCTTCACCGAGAGCAACGGGAACACCTCCCGCCCCTGGGGCACGAAGCCGATGCCGCGCGCCGCCCGCTCCGGCGTCGGCAGGCGGGAGATGTCCTCCCCGCCGAGGGTGATGGCGCCGCCGGCGATGGGCCGCTGCCCCACGATGGCGCGCAGCAGCGAGGTCTTGCCCACCCCGTTGCGCCCCAGCACGCAGGTGACCTTGCCCGCCTCGGCGGTGAGGGAGACCTTCTTCAGCGTCAGGGCGGCGCCGTAATAGAGGTCGAGGTTCTCCACCTTCAGCATGGGCCCTCACCTCCCCAGATAGACTTCGATGACGCGCGGGTCTGCGCTCACCTGGTCGAGCGGCCCCTCGGCCAGCACCGAGCCCTCGTGCAGCACCGTCACCTTCACGTCGAGGTCCCGCACGAACTGCATGTCGTGCTCCACCACCACCACTGATCGGGTCTTGGCGATCTCCTTCAGCAGCACGGCGGTGTCGGCGGTCTCCTGGTCGGTCATGCCGGCGGCGGGCTCGTCCACCAGCAGCAGGCGCGGCTCCTGGGCCAGCAGCATGCCGATCTCCAGCCACTGCTTCTGCCCATGGGAGAGGTCGCCGGCGCGACGCGCGCGGTGGTCCTTGAGGCGCACGCGCTCCAGCAGCTCGTCCACCCGCGCCTTTTCATGGGCGGTGCGGCGCCAGTAGATGTTGGCGAAGGCGCGCCGGTCCGCCTTCACGGCGAGCAGGATGTTGTCCTCCACCGTGTGCATGTCGAACACGGTGGGGGTCTGGAACTTGCGGCCGATGCCCAGCTCCGCGATGGCCGCCTCGTCCAGGCGCGTGAGGTCGTGCACGCCGGCGAACAGAGCGGTGCCCGCATTGGGCCGGGTCTTGCCGGTGATGACGTCCATCATGGTGGTCTTGCCGGCGCCGTTGGGGCCGATGATGGCCCGCATCTCCTTCTCCCCGATCACGAGGGAGAGGGCATTGAGCGCGCGAAAGCCGTCGAAGGAGACGGTGACGGCATCGAGGTAGAGCAGCGCCGAGGTGAGCGCCTGCGGATCGCGCGGCGGGCGCCCGGCGGCGAACAGGGCGTCGTCCGCCTCCAGCGAGAGCGCGCCGGGGGATTTCACCACCTCCGGCGGCGGGACGGCGATGGTGCCCGGCAGGGGCGCACCGGCGAGGGACTTGGCCGCGAGGGGCCGGGCGCTGAGGGGGGTGAGGCCCATGATGCTCACTCCGCGGGCGAGGGCGAAGGGGCGGCCGGCGCCGGCCGCTTCAGGCGCCCGGAAAGCTGGGACCACAGCCCCAGCACGCCCCGAGGCAGGAACAGCGTGACCACCACGAACAGCGCGCCGAGGGCAAACAGCCACGCCTCCGGCAGCACGCCGGTGAACCAGGTCTTGCCCGCGTTCACGATGAGCGCGCCCAGCGCCGCCCCCACCAGCGTGCCGCGCCCGCCCACCGCCACCCAGATCACCATCTCGATGGATTGGGCGGGGGCGAACTCGCCGGGATTGATGATGCCCACCTGCGGCACGTAGAGCGCGCCCGCCACGCCCGCCAGCATGGCCGAGAGGGTCCAGGCGAGGAGCTTGTAGTTCTCCACCCGGTAGCCCAGGAACCGGGTGCGGCTTTCCGCGTCGCGCACCGCCACCAGCACCTTGCCGTATTTGGAGGTGACGAGGGCGCGGCAGACGAGATAGCCCGCCGCCAGCGCCAGGGCCGAGGCCACGAACAGCACGATCCGCGTGGACGGCGCCTGGATGGAGAAGCCCAGGATGTCCTTGAAATCGGTGAGGCCGTTATTGCCGCCGAAGCCCATGTCGTTGCGGAAGAAGGCGAGCATCAGCGCGAACGTCATGGCCTGGGTGATGATGGAGAGGTAGACGCCCGTGACCCGCGAGCGGAAGGCAAGCCAGCCGAACACGAAGGCCAGCAGCCCCGGCACCACCAGCACCATGAGCATCGCGAAGGGAAACCAGTCGAACCCCAGCCAGAACCAGGGCAGTTCCTTGTAGTTGAGGAACACCATGAAGTCCGGCAGCACCGGATTTCCATAGACCCCGCGCGGGCCGATCTGGCGCATGAGGTACATGCCCATGGCGTAGCCGCCCAGCGCGAAGAACGCCCCGTGCCCCAGCGAGAGCACGCCGCAATAGCCCCACACCAGGTCCACCGCCACGGCCAGCAGCGCGTAGCAGAGATACTTGCCGATGAGCGGGATCATGTAATCCGGCACATGCAGCGGATTTCCGGGGGGCAGCAGCAGGTTCGAGGCGGGCACCAGCACCGCCGCCGCCAGCACGAGAACGAGGAAGATGCCGCCGGTGCGGTCGATGATGCCCCTCATGATTCCACCGCCCGGCCCTTGAGCGCGAACAGGCCGCGCGGGCGCTTCTGGATGAAGAGGATGATGGCCACCAGCAGCAGGATCTTGCCCAGCACGGCGCCGGCGAAGGGCTCCAGCAGCTTGTTGGCGATGCCGAGCGTGAAGGCGCCCACCAGCGTGCCCCAGAGATTGCCCACCCCGCCGAACACCACCACCATGAACGAGTCGATGATGTAGCCCTGGCCGAGGTTGGGGCTCACGTTGTCGATCTGCGAGAGCGCCACCCCGGCGATGCCGGCGATGCCCGAGCCGAGGCCGAAGGTGAGCGCATCGATGCGCCCGGTGCGGATGCCCATGGCCGCCGCCATGCGCCGGTTCTGCGTCACCGCCCGCACATAGAGGCCGAGCGGCGTGCGCTTCAGCACCACCAGCAGCGCCGTGAACACCAGCAGCGCGAACACGATGATCCAGAGCCGGTTCCAGGTGATGGAGAGGTGCCCCAGCTCGAACGCGCCGGACATCCAGGAGGGGGCGCCCACCTCCTGGTTGGTGGGACCGAACACGGAGCGCACCGCCTGCTGCAGGATGAGCGAGACGCCCCAGGTGGCGAGCAGCGTTTCCAGCGGGCGGCCGTAGAGGAAGCGGATCACCGTGCGCTCGATGAGGATGCCCACGAGGCCGGTGAACACGAACGCCGCCGGCAGGGCGATGGCGAGCGACCAGTCGAACAGATGCGGCGCCGAGGTGCGGATGGCGTTCTGCACCACGAAGGTGGTGTAGGCGCCCAGCATCACCATTTCGCCGTGGGCCATGTTGATGACGCCCATGACGCCGAATGTGATGGCGAGGCCGATGGCGGCCAGCAGCAGCACCGAGCCCAGGGAGAGGCCGTACCAGACGTTCTGCGCCACGGACCAGAGCTTCAGGCTGCGCTCGATGGCCTCGATGCCCTGGGCGGCGGCGGCCGTCACCGCGGCGGGGGCCGTGGCCGGCACCGTGCGCAGCAGGCCGAGGGCCTCCTGGTCGCCCCGCGCGGCGATGAGCTTCACCGCCGCCAGCCGCTCCGCCTCCGGCGCGTCGGCGGTGCCGATGAGGATGGCGGCGCGGGCCTCCGCCAGCGCCGCCCGCACATCCGTCACCTTCTCCTGGGCAAGGGCGGCCTCCACCGTGGCGAGCGCCGCGGCATCGCGGGACTTGAACACGGCGGCGGCCGCCTCGCGCCGCTTCGCGGGATCGGCATCGAGCAGGGAGAGGGCGCCCGCCGCCGCCTCGATGGCGCGGCGCACCCGGTTGTTGGCCCGCACCGGGGAAAGGCCCGCCGGCGGCGCGGCCACGGGGGCGCCGGTGGCGGCCTCCTCCAGGGCGCCGGCCGGGGTGCGGATGAACACCGCCTTGGTGGCGGGATCGAACAGGAGCCGCCCGTCCGCCAGCGCGGCCACGATGGCCGCTGCCCGCGTGCTGCCGGTGGCGGAGAGCGCGGCAAGGGCGTCGGCCGTGTCGGAATAGCTGTCGTTGGCGAACCGCGCCACGGTGACCGAGAGATCCGTCGTCTCGGCCCGCGCGGCGGGCACCGCCAGCGCCGCGCACAGCAGGAGGACAACCGCCAGCATGGCCCGCATCCAGCGCACCGGCGGCGCGTGTAGCGGGCGGGCGGGACAGGCCGGAAGGCGCGGAACGGGAAGGCGCATGGCGGAATCACCCAGTACGGGGCCGGGGGCGGGAGCCGGAGGGGCCGCGCCCGGCCCACCCCGCGCGGCGGGGCCGTGGCGCCGCTGCGGGGTGGAGGGATGCGGCCTTGCGGCCGTTGCGCGCCCTCTCCCCGGGCTGGGGGGAGAGGGCCGGGTGTGAAGCCCTTCCGCGCGGCCGAGAGCTTTGCTTTGCGGAAGGAGCCCCTCGCCTCCACGCGGCCTGCCCCCACCGGGAGGCCGGCCGGAATCACCCGAGGCGAATGACGCGCGCGCCCGCAGCGGCCGCGAAGGCCATGGCGGGCGCGCGAATGCTCAGGCGGCGCCGGTCATTTGGCAGCGGAGCCGAGGCAGACGTTCTTCACGGTGTCGAAGTTGCCGCAATTGTACTTCACCCAGTCGGCCACCAGGTTCTTGGAGCCCTCGAGATAGCGCGACCAGGCCTCGCCGGGGATCAGCTCCTTGGTCTTCCACACCACGTCGAACTGGCCGTTGGCCTCCACCTCGCCGATGAAGACGGGCTTGGTGATGTGGTGGTTGGGGAGCATCTCGGAAATGCCGCCGGTGAGGTTCGCCTGCTTGATACCCGGCAGCGCCGCGATCACCTTGTCGGGATCGGTGGTGCCCGCCTTCTCCACGGCCTTCACCCACATGTTGAAGCCGATGTAGTGCGCCTCCATGGGGTCGTTCACCACCCGCTTGGGGTTCTTGGTGAAGGCGAGCCACTTCGCGATGAATTCCTTGTTCTCCGGCGTGTCGATGGACATGAAGTAGTTCCACGCCGCGAGATGGCCCACCAACGGATTGGTGTCGATGCCGGCAAGCTCCTCCTCGCCCACCGAGAAAGCCACCACCGGAATGTCCGTGGCCTTCACGCCCTGGTTGGCGAGCTCCTTGTAGAAGGGCACGTTGGCGTCGCCGTTGATGGTGGAGACCACCGCCGTCTTCTTGCCCTGCGAGCCGAACTTCTTGATATCGGACACGATCGTCTGCCAGTCCGAATAGCCGAACGGCGTGTAGTTGATCATGATGTCCTCGTCCTTCACCCCACGGGACTTGAGGTAGGCTTCGAGGATCTTGTTGGTGGTGCGGGGATAGACATAATCGGTGCCGGCGAGCACCCAGCGCTCGACCTTCTCCTCGTTGGCGAGGTAGTCCACCGCCGGAATGGCCTGCTGGTTGGGCGCGGCGCCGGTGTAGAACACGTTGCGCTCGCTCTCCTCGCCCTCGTACTGCACGGGGTAGAAGAGGATATTGTTCAATTCCTTGAACACCGGCAGCACGGACTTGCGCGACACCGATGTCCAGCAGCCGAACACCGCGGAAACCTTGTCCTTGGTGATGAGCTCACGCGCCTTCTCGGCGAACAGCGGCCAGTTGGAGGCGGGGTCCACCACCACCGGCTCCAGCTTCTTGCCGAGCACGCCGCCCTTCTTGTTCTGCTCCTCGATGAGCATGAGCATCACGTCCTTCAGCGTGGTCTCGCTGATGGCCATGGTGCCGGACAGGGAATGCAGGATGCCGACCTTGATGGTGTCCTCGGCCTGCGCGGCGCCGCCTGCGCCCGCCAGGGCGCCGGCCGTGGCGCCCGCGAGCGCCGCCCCGGCGGCGAGCCGCCTCAGTCCCCTGCCCGCCCTCTCGAACAAACGGCGCATGCCCGTCTCCCCTCTGGCCATTCCCTGCCCGGCCGCTCGACGGTCCGGACGCGCCCAAAACAGCAAGGGCCATGCCAAGCGGCGGGAGCAGAAGGGGAGGCTGGGGGAATCGCGGCCAAAGATGGGGCCTCATATGGCGAAGTATATTACAATACCTTCGTTCTGCCTGCTGCATGGGCAGTTGCGCAAATCATCGCCATGACTATCCCCGGCGGAGCGGCCCCGCCGGAGGCCGTCACGGGTCCTCGCCGAGGCTGAGCAAGAGCGTGCCGCCCGCGTCCATCCTCCCTCTCGGGAAAGGAAAAACTTGTGGCGCCGGGCCTTGACGCGCGCGCCGCGCCGGCCTTCCGTGCGCGAAGAACGAAGACGTGAGGAGAAACGCGGTGGATGACCTGATCGCGGGCTACAAGCGGTTCCGGGAAGTGGCCTGGCCGGAGCGCAAGCAGGTGTTCGAGCAGCTCGCTGCCAAGGGGCAGAAGCCGGAGACGCTGGTGGTGGCCTGCTCCGACAGCCGGGTGGATCCGCAGATGATCTTCAACGCCGGCCCCGGCGAGATGTTCATTGTGCGCAATGTCGCAAACCTGGTGCCGCCCTACCAGCCCGACGCCAATTACCACGGCACCTCGGCCGCCATCGAGTTCGCGGTGCGGGTGCTGCAGGTGAAGCACGTGGTGGTGATGGGCCATGCCCAGTGCGGCGGCGTGCACGCCCTGCTGGAGGGCGCCCCGCCCGCCGCGCAGGACTTCGTCGCGAACTGGATGAAGATCGCCGAGCCCGCCCGCCGCATGGCGATGGAGGCCGACCTGCCGGCGCCCGAGCGGGCGCGCTTCTGCGAGCAGTGCTGCGTGAAGCTCTCCCTGTCCAACCTCGGCTCCTTCCCGTGGGTGCGCGAGCGTGTCGCCGGCGGCGACCTTGCCCTGCACGGCGCCTATTTCGGCGTAGCCACCGGCCGGCTTGAGGTGCTCCGGGAGGACGGGGACTTCCACGCCGCCTGAACGACGGCGGTGGTGATTTCATACTGTCATCAACGGCAGATTAGAGAGTATCGGGGCCTTGCCGCGCGGGCATTCGCGCCGCGGCAGGCTCCGGTGCCGAAGGCGAGGTCCCGAGCCGGTCCAGAGTGGCGTTCTACGGGGGAGAAATGGGATGAACGTGGGCAAGATCAACGCCGATGCCATTGCTGGCTCCGCGTCCAACGCGCTGGTCGGCCGCCTCGGCCATGAGCACGTCGCCGACATCGTCGAGTTCCTGAACGCCAAGAAGGTAGAGGAAGCGACCGACGTGGTCGCGGCCATGCCGCTCGCCTGGGCGGTGGAAGTGCTCGACCAGCCGCAGTTCCACGACGCCTGCGAGGTGATCGAGGCCCTGCCCCAGGAGAAGGCCGTCTCCATCCTTGAGGGCATGTCCGCCGACCGGGCGGCCGATGTCCTGCGCTGGGTGGAGGAGGAGGCCCGCGCCCGCCTGCGCAATGGCCTGAACCCCGAGATCCGCAGTGCCATCGACCACCTGCTCACCTATCCGGAGGGCACGGCCGGCTCGCTGATGACGACGGAGTTCGTCAGCGTGCCCGCCGACTGGACCGTGCAGCAGGTGCTCGACCACGTGCGCGCCGTCGAGAGCTCGCGCGAGACGGTCTACGCCATCTACGTGCTCGACCCGGCCACCCGCCGGCTCATCAACACGGTGACCCTGCGCCGCCTCATCTCCGGCGCGCCGGAGGCCAACATCCTCACCGTGGCGCAGCCCTACGCGCCCATCACGGTCTCCCCCGCCCTGTCCCGCGAGGAAGTGGCGCGCACCATCTCCAAGTACGACTTCCTGGCGATTCCGGTGGTGGACTCCACCGGCCACATCATCGGCATCGTGACGGTGGACGACGTCATCGACGCCATGATCGAGGAGCAGACCGAGGACGTCCAGCGCATGGGCGGCATGGAGGCCATCGACGAGCCCTACCTCGACATCTCCTTCTTCAAGATGATCCACAAGCGCGCCGGCTGGCTGTGCGTGCTGTTCCTTTCGGAAATGCTCACCACCTCCGCCATGCAGGTGTTTTCGGACGAGCTCGAGAAGGCGATCGTGCTCGCCCTCTTCATCCCGCTGGTCATGAGCTCGGGCGGCAACTCCGGCTCGCAGGCCACCTCGCTCATCATCCGCGCCCTGGCGCTGCGCGACGTGACCCTGAAGGACTGGTGGCGGGTCGCCATCCGCGAACTGCCCACGGGCATCGTGCTCGGCACCATTCTCGGTATCATCGGCATCATCCGCATCGTCGTCTGGCAGGAAGCCGGCATCTTCGATTACGGCGAGTACTGGAAGCTGCTGGCCGTCACCATCGGCGCCTCGCTCATCGGCATCGTGACGTTCGGCTCCATGGCCGGCTCGCTGCTGCCGTTCGCGCTGAAGCGCCTGGGCTTCGATCCGGCCACCGCCTCGGCGCCCTTCATCGCCACGCTGGTGGACGTCACCGGCATCGTCATCTACTTCTCGGTGGCCTGGCTGTTCCTGCACGGCACCGTGCTCTGATCTGAGGGACGGCCGGGCCAATTTCACCATTGCGCCCGGCCGGCACCCCGGAGCATCTTCTGCGGCCTCGTTCAAGATTCTTCCTGGAAGCGGCCCCATGGTGCAGCTCGCGTTCATCCTCGTCGGCGCGCGGGCGCTGCGCCGGCGGTGGTGGGTTCTCCTCATCGTCGCGCTGGCGCTGTTCGCGCTCGCCGGCCTCATCGTTGCCGACCTTCTCGACGGCACCGTCAGCATTGCCGCCGAGCTGTTCGGCTATGTGCTCCTGTTCGAGGGCCTGCTGGGCCTGTTCATCGGCATCGCCAGCCCCAGCCGCGCAGGGCGGGTGTTCACAGTCGCCCGCTCCGTGGTGCTGGCGGCGCTCGGCATCCTCATCATCGACCTGCCCCTGCGCAACGACACCGCGGTGGCGATCCTGTTCGGCATCGCCTTCGTCGTCGACGGGGCGGCGCGCATCCTGTCCTCCTGGGTGGTGCGCTTCCCGCGCTGGCGCATCATGGCGGCGGTGGGCGCCGCAGAGGTGGTGTTCGCCGCGCTGGTGGTTTCCGACTGGCCTATGCCGCACCGCTACAACGTGCCGGTGTGCATGAGCCTGCTGCTCATCGTGAGCGGCTGGGTGGTGCTGCGCACCGCCCTGATGCTGCGCACCCACCTCGATGAAGTGGCCATCCTGGCGCTGCCGGTGTTCGGCGCCCGCGACTGGTACGACAACGCCCCGGTGCTGGTGGACGACGGCAGCGCCCCGCCCTCGCGCCCGCAGCGCCACGCCGAGCCCATGACGGTGCGGGTGTGGACCCCCGTGGGCTCAGCCGACGTGCGCGGGCGTCGCCCGCTGATCGATCGCTACATCGCCGCCGTGGACACCGAGGGCTCCATCTCCACCGGCCATTCGGCGCTGGAGCTGGGGCCGGACCTCTACATCAGCCACTATCCGGCGCAGGAGATCGAGACCGGCGCCTCGGAGTTCACCCGCCGGCTGCGCGCCTCCGCCGAGAACAACGTGCGCGGCCGCTTCCAGCCCTCCTATGCCCAGGAATCCGCCAATTGGTGCGAGGCGGACCAGAGGGTGGATTTCCACACCTACGACACCCGCCGCCTGCGCGCCTACTGGGCCGGCTACCGGCAGGACGACACCTACAACCTCACCAACCGCAACTGCTCGGTGGCGGTGGCGGCGGCGCTCGATTCGGCGCTGGAGGGGGCGCTCGCCACCCGCATGCCGTGGCTGCGCCTTGCCATGCTGCTGCTGAACCCGGACCTGTGGGCCGCCGCCTACATCCGCTCGCGCGCCCAGAGCATGAGCTGGACCCCCGGCCTGGTGCTCGACTACGCCCGCACCCTGAAGCGCATCGTGGAGCCGGGCGAGCGCTCCTTCCTTGCCCGGCTCGCCGATTTCCTGCGCCGCCTGCGCCCCCGCCGCGCCGCCGCCCCCGAGGGAAGCCTGCCATGACCACGCCGGACACCGCCGCCGACACCGCCCCGCTCCTTCCCGGCGGAGGGGAAGGCCACCTTCTGGCGCGCGGCGCGGTGATCGCCACCGCGGCGGTGTTCGGGCTCACCTATTCGCTCAGCGCGCCGCTGCTGGCGCTGGGCCTCGCCCAGCATGGGCTCTCGGAAACGCTCATCGGCGTCAATGCCGCCATGCATGCGGTGGGCGTGCTCATCATCGCCATGCTGCTGCCGCGCATCGTGGCGCGGCTCGGAGCGCGCCGCGTCATCATCGGCGCGGTGGCGATTTCGGCGGTCGCGCTCATGGCGTTCCCGGCCATGCCCACGGTGTGGCTGTGGTTTCCGCTGCGCCTGGTGCTGGGCATGGCGGCAGAGGCCCTGTTCGTCACCTCGGAAACCTGGATCAACGCCCTCTCCACGGACAGCACCCGCGCCCGTGCCATGGCGGCCTACACCGCGGCCCTCTCCATCGGCCTCGCGCTCGGGCCGCTCATTCTCTCCCTGGTGGGCTCAGGTGGCGTGCTGCCCTATGCGCTCGGGGCGGCGATCTGCCTCGCGGCGGCCGCGTTCGTGGCCTCGCCGCGGGTGCCGGCACCGCATTTCGAGGAGCCGAGCGTGGGCTCGCCCGTGCACTACCTGCGCCTCGCCCCGCTGGCACTGGGCGCCACCGCGCTGAATGCCGCCATCGAGACCGCCGGCCTCTCCTTCCTGGCGCTCTACGCCATCGGCCTTGGCTGGGGCGAGGTGGAGGCGACGCGGCTGATGTCGGTGATGATGGTGGGCGCCATTCTGCTGCAGCTCCCCATCGGCTGGCTGGGCGACACCATGGACCGGCGGCGGCTGGTGATCGCGCTCGCGGCGGCCTCCGCGCTGGGAGCGGCGGTGTGGCCGCTGGCGCTCGGCCATACGCTCGCCACCTATGCCCTGCTGTTCGCCTGGGGCGGTGCCTTCGTGGGCATCTACACCATCATGATCACCATCGTCGGCGCCCGCTTCAAGGGCGGCGACCTCGTGGGCATCTATGCGGTGAGCGGGCTGTTCTGGGGCTTCGGCGCCCTGGTGGGGCCGCTCGGGGCTGGCATTTCCATGCAGGTGCACGCGCATGGGCTCGCCTTCTTCGCGGCGGCGGCCTGCGGCCTGTTCGCCCTCGCCGCCTGGCGCCTGCGCTCCAGCTGCTGACCCTTAGGGAAAGGACATCGCCATGGCCCAGCCCGATCTCCCCGCCATCGCCCTGGAGGCGCTGCGCGGCCTTCTGGAAGATGCCATGGAGCGCCTGCCCGGTGAGCCGGCGGTGCGCGTCAGCTCCCCCTGGCAGGGGCCGGAGCACGGCCTGTTCGTCCACCTGCACGACATCGCCGGCCGCGACCCGGCCGCCACCGCCGAGCCGCGCTGGCGCCTAAGGCTGCTGATCGGCGCCTTCGCCGCCACCGACCTCGACGTGCACCGCCTGATGGGCCACGCGAGCGCTGCGCTTCTCGCCCGCCCCCGCATCGAGGCCGACGACATGGCGGCGGCGGCCACCCGCCTGCACCTGCCGGAGCCCGCGCCGGCCGGCCTCCATGGGCGCCTCGCGGCCGAAGCGCTTTCCATCGCGGACATGACCCGCCTGTGGCAGCGCTTCGCGCCCATGCGCTACAGCCTCTCCTCCGGCTGGAGCCTGGAGATCGCCTGAGCCCCCGCGAAACGGCGCAGAGGGCGAGTGGCCACGCGCGAAAGAAGGACGCAGCCACCACCGCCCAAAAGGCGATTGATGGCAGGCGCCACTTGTTGCAACCTTGCCCTCATTCGCCGGCGTACTTGGCGCAGCATTGTTTTCGTGGACCGTTGGAGCCGCCGCCCCGCGCGCTCCGGAACATGAGGATGTGGCCATGACGACCGCATTTTTCGCCATCGTCACCGTCGTCGCGCTGCTGTGGATGATGCGCGTGGAAGCACGCCTTCGGGAAATCTTCGATCGCCTCGACCGCCTGGACCGGCAGGAACAGGCCGAAGAGAGCGCGGCCGAAGCGCTTCAGGAACGCCTCAAGAGCTTCTAAGGCCCCGCGACCACCCTGGGCGCATGCGAATCGGCGCTTCGGAGGGGACGGGCTGCGCGCGCCCGTTTCGAATCATCTGAAGCGAATCATCGTTTTCGGCCGCCAGCGTCACGCGTGAATCGCCAGCACATCGGCAATGGCGCCGCCGCATGCAAACGACGTGTTTGGAGCGTTGAGGAAAACAAGAGGCTGACATGCCTGCCCACAGAAGGCGGGGCCTTTCCGGCCCTGGTACGCACGACACTGGACAGTGCGGCGATCTCTTCAATGTCCGGCCCTGGCATGCCGAACTCTGAGGCACTGGTCGGAGTGGCAGGATTTGAACCTGCGACCCCCACGTCCCGAACGTGGTGCGCTACCAGACTGCGCTACACTCCGTGCCCAGGGCGCTGCTCCTAGCATGCTCTTTCTCCGGGATGCAAGTGCCAAGTTCGGCCCTGTTCGCTTGAACGGTGGATGGCCCCATGCCATAGGAAGCCGGCCACAGGGGCGCCCCGCGCAAACGGCGGCTGCCCGTGCGGCATCAACGGCTTGAGAATGTGGAGTATGGGCAAATGGCGACGGACGGTTTCGCGAGCGGTCTCCTGAAGGGCAAGCGCGGGCTGATTCTGGGCGTCGCCAACAATCGCTCCATCGGCTACGGAATCGCCAAGGCGGCGCGCGCCGCCGGCGCCGAGATCGCCCTCACCTACCAGGGCGAAGCGCTGCGGAAGCGCGTGGAGCCCCTCGCCGCCGAGCTGGGCGGCCACCTCGTGGGCCATTGCGACGTGACCGAGCCGGAGACCATCGACGCGGTCTTCGCCGAGACGGAGAGGCTGTTCGGCAAGCTGGACTTCCTGGTCCACGCCATCGCCTTCTCCAACAAGGACGAGCTCGACGGCCGCTATGTGGACACGACCGCCGACAACTTCACCAAGACCATGTTCATCTCCTGCTATTCCTTCACCGCCATCGCGCAGCGGGCGGAAAAGCTGATGAAGGACGGCGGTTCGCTCCTCACCCTCACCTATTACGGCGCCGAGAAGTGGATGCCCCATTACAACGTGATGGGCGTGGCCAAGGCGGCGCTGGAGGCCTCGGTGCGCTACCTCGCCGCCGACCTCGGCCCCAAGGCCATCCGCGTGAACGCCATCTCGGCCGGCCCCATCAAGACCCTGGCCGCCTCCGGCATCGGCGATTTCCGCTACATCCTGAAGTGGAACGAGCTGAACTCGCCGCTGCGCCGCACCGTCACCACCGACGAGGTGGGCGACACGGGCGTGTACCTGCTGTCGGATTTGTCGCGAGGTGTGACCGGAGAGGTGCACCATGTGGACGCCGGATATCATATCGTCGGCATGAAGCATCCCGATGCGCCGGACCTGGCGCTGGTGCGCGACTGAGCCGCCCCCCCCCGCGGCCAGCGCCGACAGGAGACCTGACATGCGGACCGCCCTGCGCCTCGCCCTCGCCGCCCTCGTGCTGCCGCTCGCGACCGGCGCCGGGGCGCAGAGCCTGCCGACGCTCCAGCAATACCCGCTGCGCGAGCGCATCCTCGGCCCCGGCGGCGCCTTCTTCCCCGATTACGTGACGCCGAGCTATTCCGGCTACTCCTTCAATACGGGCATTGGCCCCGGCGCACGCCTGCCCCGGGGCGCCATCTTCGCCGCCGGCACGGTGGACTACAACTGCCAGCAGAGCCAGGTGCCCGACATCAAGGTGGTTTCCGCCCCGCCCGGCGCCAAGGTGAGCGTGGCCTATGCGCCCTTCACCATCACCGGCACCGATGGCGGCGCCACCACGCCCTGCCTGGGGCGGCCCACCAAGGGCGCCGTAGTGTTCTTCAAGGGCCGGCGCACGCCCGGACAGAGCGTGACCCTGCGCGTGACCTACCCCTCCCTCGGCGCGTGGTACGACCACGTCGTGCCGGTGCCCGCCCGCTGATGGGCGCCTGCGGAGGCGTGACGGCGGCGCGCGGCACCGGAGCAGCACCCGTGCGGTGCGCGTGCGCCACGGCGCTGCCCGCGGAGCATCGGCCATGACCTCTGCCGAATCGCCCCCGCCCGCCAGTGGCGAGGGAATGCGCCGCTTCTTCCTGGTGCGCCACGGCGAGACCGACTGGAACGTGGCGGGCCGCCTGCAGGGCCGGCGCGACGTGCCCCTCAATGCCCTCGGCCGCATCCAGGCCGGGCGCGTGGGCCGCGTGCTGCACCAGCTCGCCGGCCCGGCGGAACAGCTCACCTTCATATCGAGCCCGCTGGTGCGCGCCACCGAGACCATGCGCATCCTGCGCACCAGCCTCGATTTGCCGGCCCACGACTTCGCCACCGACATCCGCCTCGCGGAGCTCTCCTTCGGCCGCTGGGAGGGGCAGACCTGGCCCGAGCTGCGGCGGCGGGACTTCGACGCCGTGCGCCGGCGCGACCGCGAGCCGTGGACCTTCGTGCCCCCCGAGGGCGAAAGCTATGTGGACCTCTCGCGCCGGGTGCTCGCGGCCATCGATGCGCTGCCGGGCGACGCGGTGATCGTCACCCACGGCGGCGTCATCCGCGCGGCGCTGCATGTGCTGGCGGGCATGCCCTCCGCCGAAGCGGCGGTGCTGCCCGTGCGCCAGGGCGCGGTTTACGTGGTGGCCGGCGGGCGCTTCGCGGTCGCCGACTGAGCCGGTTTCACCTGCCCCTCCCGACCGCTCTCTTCCTGGCATTCTTCTTGCTGCGACAAATCGTTGGGCCGCGCGCTGTCGCGAAGGCGACGCGCGGCGGCGGGCGTCCCGCGCCCGCGCGCGTTTTGTCGAACCGTTCATTCTCGCATTTCAGGGGATTTCCATGACCGACATGGCCGAGCTGCAGAAGCGCAAGATGCCCCTCAACCTCGCCATCGTGCACGTGGACCCGGACGCCTTCATCGCCAATTACGTGCCGTGGCTGGAGATCACCGCCTACATCATGGCCCAGCGCGCGGGCGAGGCCGCGGCCCCGGTGGATGGCCGCACGCCCGCGCTGACGCCGGCGCAGCTCGCCACCGGCGGCGTGCACAACGTGGGCAACGACACCGTGTTCGCCTTCTGCATGACCGCTGCGCTGAAAGGCGACAAGGCCGCCGTGGAGAAGGTGGAGAGCGCACTCGTCGAAGCCATGGGCAAGGAATATCCGGGCAACTTCGCGCTCTGGCACTTCCGCTCCCAGATCGACGCGCCGCAGACCCTGGAGGACTTCGTGGGCCAGGCCGGCAAGAAGATGCTGGCCGGCGACATTCCCCCGCCCCCCATGCGCGCCAAGGAGAACTGGAACGCGGGGCTGCGCTTCTTCGAGAAGGCCCGCAAGTCCAATTTCGTGAGCGAGATCATGTTCCCGCTCGCCCGGTGGACGCGGGAGCGGTGGACCGAGACCCAGGAGAAGGGCATCGCCTTCATGGCCCATATCGAGGACAACGTGCCCCTGCTGCGCGAGCTGCTGGAGGACCCGCGCAACGATCAGGCCTTCATCGCCAACATGCTGCTGAAGATGGCCCCGGCGGTGGACATGGAACTGACCGACGAATACCAGGGCTTCCTGCGCTCCCTCGCCCGGCGGGACTAGAGCCAAGGGCCCCCGGCCTCGCCTCCCGAGCGTCGGGCAAGCCCATCTGGCATTCGCGCGAAGCCGTCCCGGCCCCGGGTCGAGGACCGTGGAAGACAGTATAAGCCGGCCGAGCCCGCCGGAGGTGCGCTCAGGCCCCCGCCGGTGCGGCGGCGAGGGCTCCGCTGGCGAGCGTGAAACCGTTGCGCCCGGAGCGCTTGGTCGCGTAGAGGGCGCGGTCCGCGGCCTCGATCAGCAGGTCCAGAGTGCCGGGCCCGGTGCCGTCAGCCATCGCCACCCCGACACTGGTGGTGAGGCAGATGGCGTGCCCGCGCCATTGCAGCGGCGCCTCCGCCACCACGCGCACCAGCCGTCCCGCCACCTCCGCCGCCTCGCCGGGGTGCGGGCCTTCGATCAGCATGGCGAACTCGTCGCCGCCGAAGCGGGCGGGCAGGCCCCGCGGCCCGGCGCAGACGGCGCACAAAGCGGAAAAGTGGCGCAGGCAGGCATCTCCCGCGGCGTGGCCGAGCTGGTCGTTGATGCCCTTGAAATTGTCGAGGTCGATCAGCAGCATCGCCAGCGTCTGCTGCTCCGCCCGCGTGCGGACGAAGGCCTCCTGCGCGGCTTCCAGGAAGTGGCGGCGGTTGGGCAGGCCGGTGAGGTGGTCGGAGGTCGCGAGCCGGGCCAGCTTCAGGCGCAGCCGGTCCACTGCCATCAGCAGGAAGCCGAGATACCACAGGCCCGCGCCCACGATGACGGTCACCAGCAGGTAAGCCGCGACGGTGTAGTAGCCCTCGGTCGAAAGCCGCCCGAGAAGGCGCAGGATGTTCAAGCCGGCCTCGGTGGCCTGGCCCGCGATGGCGATGAGGATGCCGGCCGCAGCCACCTTCGCGCCCAGCGCGCCGCGCCCCCACCGGCAGAGCGCGAGGAACGACAGCGCCAACGGCACCAGCTGGGTGCCGGCATAGGCCACGTTCTGCCCCGCCCGCGTGTCGCCCGCGAGGAAGCCCGCCGCCACCGCCACGGCCACGATGACCGCGCCGATGCGCAGGCGCGGGCCACGGCCGTAGAACTCGCGGATGCCCTGCCACACCAGCACGAAGCCCGCGACCACCACCGCGTTTCCGAGAATCATGAAGGCGCGGCCCCAAGGGGTGCCATCGCCGGACATGAGCAGCCCGCCGAGGGTCGTCATCACCGCCGCGCCGAGCCACCACCGCGCGCCGGGAATGTCCCGGTGCATATAGGCAAAGCCCGCCCAGATCACGCAATAGCAGAGCGAGTTGAGCAGGATGATCAGATAGAGCGTCTGAAAGTCCAGCCGCATCGTCGCTTCCAGGAATTGAACCTGCGCGGAGCCCGCGCGCCGGACGGCGGCGCTCGGCGGACGCAGGTTACACGATGCCGCCGCGAAAGAAAGCCGCGCGGGACCGGAATACGCACCCAAGGTTGCATTCGCGCCGGGCAATACACCACTCTTTGCCCCAAGGGCTGGCCGTGGCGGCGGGAACGGGCTATGCGAGAAGGACGGCCGACCGGATGCCAGGGCGTGGAGGGCCGGCGTATGGAGATCCTTTTCGTCGGCGCGGGCCTCGCCAACAGCCTCATCGCCGCGCGCCTGTTCGAGCGGCGGCCGCAGGTGCGCTTCACGTTGCTGGAGGCGGGTGAGAGCGTGGGCGGCAACCACACCTGGTCGTTCCATGCCTCCGACCTCGACGCCGCCGGCGCCGCCTTCATCGCCCCCTTCCGGGCCCTGGCCTGGATCGGCCACGAGGTGCGCTTTCCCGCCTTCTCCCGCACCCTCTCGGGCCATTACGGCTCGGTCACCTCCGAGCAGCTCGCCACAGTGCTGGCGGAGCGCGTGTGCGCGCGCATCCGCACCGGGGCCGAGGTGGTGGAGGTGGCGCCGTTCCACGTCACCCTGGCGGACGGCACCCGCATCACGGCCGACGCGGTGGTGGACGGGCGGGGCGCCGCGCCCTCGCCCCACCTGGACCTCGGCTGGCAGAAATTCCTGGGGCAGGAGGTGCGCCTTGCCCGCCCGCACGGGCTCCGGCGGCCCGTCATCATGGATGCGCGGGTGCCGCAGCTCGACGGCTATCGCTTCGTCTACCTGCTGCCCCTCGATGCCGACACCCTGCTGGTGGAGGACACCTGCTACAGCGACGGGCCGGAACTGCCCATCGACGCGGTGCGCGCGCGCATCGCCGATTATCTCGCCGCCCAGGGCCTCGTGGCCGACTATGTGGTGCGCGAGGAAGCCGGCGTGCTGCCCATCGCCCTCGGCGGCGACATCCGCGCCCATCTGGCGGAGGGGTTGCCGCAGGTGGCGCGCACCGGCCTTAGGGCCGCGCTGTTCCATCCCACCACCGGCTATTCCCTGCCCGACGCGGTGGCCCTGGCGGAGCTGGTGAGCACCCTGCCCGATCTCTCCGGGCCCGCGCTGGCGGAAGCGATCCGCCGCCACGCCATTTCCACCTGGGAGCGGCGCGGCTTCTTCCGCCTGCTCAACCGCATGCTGTTCCGCGCCGCCGCGCCCGAGCGGCGCTATGCGGTCCTGCAACGTTTCTACGGCTTGCCGGAGGGGCTGATCGCGCGCTTCTATGGAGACCGCCTCACCCTCGCCGACAAGGCGCGCATCCTGACCGGGCGGCCCCCGGTCCCGCTCCTGCGCGCCGCGCGCTGCCTTCCGGAGACCAAACGCGCCGTGGCTCCCCGCTGATGCTCGACAAGATCCGCCCCTTCCGCACCGCCGCCGTCATCGGTTCCGGCTTCGGCGGCCTCGCCCTCGCGATCCGCCTTCAGGCGGCGGGGGTGGCCACCACCATCTACGAGCGGCGCGACAAGCCCGGCGGGCGCGCCTATGTCTACCAGGACGAGGGCTTCACCTTCGACGGCGGGCCAACCGTCATCACCGATCCCTCCTGCCTGGAGGAGGTCTTCGCCACCGCCGGCCGCCGGATGTCGGACTATGTGGAGCTGCTGCCGGTCTCGCCCTTCTACCGGCTGATGTGGCCGGACGGGCGCTCGTTCGACTACGTGAACGACCAGGACACGCTCGACGCGCAGATCCGCAGCTTCGCGCCGGAGGATGTGGAGGGCTACCGCAACTTCCTCGCCTATTCCCAGCGGGTGTTCGAGGAAGGCTACCTGAAGCTCGGGGCGGTGCCTTTCCTGCACTTCTCCGACATGCTGCGCGCCGCCCCGCAGCTGCTGCGCCTGCAGGCGTGGCGCTCGGTCTATTCCATGGTGGCGAAGTTCATCACCGAGGAGCATCTGCGCGAGGCATTTTCCTTCCACTCGCTGCTGGTGGGGGGCAACCCGTTCGCCACCTCCTCCATCTATGCGCTCATCCACGCGCTGGAGCGCAAATGGGGCGTGTTCTTTCCGCGCGGGGGCACCGGCGCGCTGGTGCGCGCGCTCGCCAGCGTGTTCGAGGACCTGGGCGGCGAGATCCGCCTTTCCACCCCGGTGGAGGACATCATCGTGGAGGGCGGGCGCGCCACCGGCGTGCGCCTGAAGGGCGGCGAGAGCGTGCCGTGCGACATCGTCGCCTCCAACGCGGATGTGGTGCACACCTATTCCAGCCTGCTCAAGGGCACCCCGCGCGGCCGGCACGAGGGGCAGCGGCTGGCGGGCAAGCGCCACTCCATGTCGCTGTTCGTCACCTATTTCGGCGTGAAGCGCACCTGGGACCACCTGACCCAGCACACCGTGCTGTTCGGCCCGCGCTATCGCGGCCTCGTCAGCGACATCTTCAACCGCCCCGGCCTCGCGGAAGACTTCTCACTCTATCTCCACGCGCCGAGCGTCACCGATCCCGCCCTCGCGCCGGAGGGCTGCACCGGCTTCTACGCGCTCTCGCCGGTGCCCCACCTGGGCACGGCCCCCATCGACTGGGACAAGGTGGGCCCCGCCTATCGCGAGCGCATCCTCTCCAACCTGGAGCTGAGGCTGCTGCCAGGGCTGCGCGAGAACATCGTCACCACCCGCATGCTCACGCCGCTCGGCTTCCGCGACGAGCTGAACGCGCACCTGGGCTCGGCCTTCTCGGTGGAGCCCATCCTCACCCAGTCCGCCTGGTTCCGTCCCCACAATCGCGACAGCAAGATCGCCAACCTCTATTTCGTCGGCGCCGGCACCCATCCGGGGGCGGGGGTGCCGGGGGTGGTGGGCTCGGCCAAGGCGACGGCCGGGCTCATCCTCGCCGATTTCACCACCGGCCGCGTGCGGCCGCGCCGGACATGAGCGCGCCGGGAGAACGCCCGGCCCCGGAGCCGCCGCACGATACGCGCGCGCCGGCGGCCAGCGTGCTCGGGGCGAGCGAGGCAGCCATCGCCCAGGGCTCGAAGAGCTTCGCCGCCGCCGCCCGCCTGTTCGATTCCCGCACCCGCGCCGATGCCGTGATGCTCTACGCCTGGTGCCGCCATTGCGACGACGTGGTGGACGGGCAGGTGCTGGGCCATGGGCGGGTGGCGCAGGCGCTTTCCCCGCAGGCGCGGCTCGATGCCCTGTGCGAGGAGACGGCGCGGGCCTATCGCGGCGCGCCCTCGGCCCACCCGGCCTTCGCCGCCTTCGCCGAGGTGGTGCGGCGCAATGCCATTCCCGAGCGCTACCCGCTCGATCTGCTCCAGGGCTTCCGCATGGACGTGGAAGGCCGGCGCTACGAGACCATGGGCGACACGCTGCTCTATTGCTACCACGTGGCCGGGGTGGTGGGGGTGATGATGGCCCTCGTCATGGGCGCGCGGGAGGAAAGCGTGCTCGACCGCGCCTGCGACCTCGGCCTCGCCTTCCAGCTCACCAACATCGCGCGCGACGTGGTGGAGGATGCCGCCATCGGCCGCGTCTACGTGCCGGCGGAGCTGCTGGCGGCGGAAGGCGTGCCCGCGGAGGCGCTGGCGGAGGCCGAATACCGCCCTGCCCTCGCCCGCGCGGTGGCCCGGCTGCTCGATACGGCGGAGCCCTATTACGACGAGGCGCGCATGGGCATCCGCGCCCTGCCCTGGCGCTCGGCCTGCGCCATCTCCGCCGCGCGCGGGGTCTATCGCGCCATCGGCCGCAAGGTGCGCCGGCGGGGGGCTGCGGCCTGGGATGATCGTGTCTCCACCGGCACGGGCGAGAAGCTGGCGTTGCTGGCGCGCGGCATCGCGGAGGCGGTGGGCACCCGTCTGGCCGGCCCCGCCCCGGCACGGCCCGCGCAGCTCTGGACCCGGCCGCGATGACCCATTTCGCGGTGGTTGCCCCACCCCTACCGGGCCATTACAACCCGTTGCTGGTGCTGGCGCGGGAGCTGGGCCGGCGCGGCCACCGCGTCACCTTCCTGCACATGGCGGACGCGGAGGCCCTGGTGGCGGGGCGCGGCGCCGGCTTCGCCGCGGTGGGGCGGGAGAGCCACCCGCCCGGCGCGCTCGCCGCCTATCTGCGCCGGCTGGCGCGGCCGAACGGCCTGTTCAATCTCATCGCCATGCTGCGCGCCACCGCCGCCCTCACCGACATGCTCTGCCGCGAGCTGCCCCGTGCGCTCGCGGCCATCGGCGCCGAGGCGGTGATCGCGGACCAGACCGAGGCCGCCGGCGCGCTGGTGGCGCGGCACCTGGGGCTGCCCGTGGTCTCCACCGCCACCGCCTTGCCGCTCGATCGCGAGATCGGGGTGCCGCCGCCCTTCGTGCCCTGGCCCTATGACCCCTCCGAGCGCGGGCTCATCCGCAACCGGGGCGGCTATGGGGTGACCGACCTGCTGATGACCCCTATGCGCCGGGTGCTGGCGCGCCACGGCGCGGCCTTCGGCCTCGATCCGGAGCAGGACCAGGGCTTCTCGCCCCTGCTGACGGTGGCGCAGATGCCGCGCGGGCTGGATTTTCCCCGCGCCGCGCTGCCCGCCACCTTCCATTACGGCTCGCCCTGGCGCGATGCGGACGACGCCGCCGGCGCCCCCTGGACGCCGCCGCCGGACGACGGACGGCCCCTTGTGTTCTGCTCCCTGGGCACGCTCCAGGGCGCGCGGGGCGCCCTCTTCATGAAGGTGGCGCAGGCGGCGGCGCGGGCGGGTGCCCGGCTCCTCATCGCCCACGGTGGCCTGCTTTCGGAGCGGGAGGCGGCACGGCTGGCGCCGCTGGCGCAGGTGCACGCCTTCGTGCCCCAGCGCAGGGTGCTCCAGCACTGCGCGGCGGCGGTGCTCCATTGCGGCATGAACACGGTGCTCGATGCCCTCGCCGCCGGGGTGCCGCTGGTGGCCATGCCCATCGCCTTCGAGCAGCCGGCCACCGCCGCCCGCCTCGCCCATGCCGGCGCGGCGCAGGTGGTGCCCGCCGCCCGCGCGCGCACCGGCCGCCTCGCCCGCGCGCTGGAAGAAGTGCTCTCCACCCCCGGCCCCCGCGCCGCCGCCCGCCGCCTCGCGGCCGAGATGGCGACCCATGGCGGGGCGACAGAAGCCGCGGACCGCATCGAGGCGGCATTGGCCTGAGCCTGTCAGCAGGCGGCAGCCGGCCTCCACGCCCCGGGAGCGCTGCCGGGCGGTGGCAGGCCGGAGCGCACAGGCGCAGCGGCCCGGTGCGGCAAGCCCCTGCGGGACTTGGATTTTGGGCCCCGCTTCCGCGCTTCGTCCCGCGCCTTCCAGCCGCCGGCCGAAAGACATTGAGCCACGCGGAAGGCCACTCCCACGCCCGCGCCCTGGGGAGGAAAGAGCCGGCCGCCCACGCAAAAAGCGCGGCAGGTATCGTGCGGAAGGCCACAATGCGGCGCCGGCGACGCCGCCGGACGGCGGCAAACCGGGGAACGCCCGGCATCGCGCGGTGCCGGGTCGCGGCGCGAGATTCGGATTCCGGATCCCATTTCCGCGCTTCATGCCACGCCTTCCAGCCTTCTGCCACAGGTCGCCGAGCCATGCGGCTGGGCTTCTCCTGGGCCAGTGCCAGAGCGGAGGCAGGACCTCAGTGTTCGCGCGAAAAGCCGGGCAGGTATCGTGCGGAAGGCCACAATGCGGCGCCGGCGACGCCGCCGGACGGCGGCAAACCGGGGAACGCCCGGCCACGGTGCGGTGCCGGGTCGCGGCGCGAGATTCGGATTCCGGATCCCATTTCCGCGCTTCATGCCACGCCTTCCAGCCTTCTGCCACAGGGCGCCGAGCCATGCGGCTGGGCTTCTCCTGGGCCAGTGCCAGAGCGGATGCAGGAACTCAGTGTTCGCGCAGAAAGCCGGGTAGGTATCGTGCGGAAGGCCACAGGCGCCGGGGACGCTGCCGGGCAGCGGCAGGCCGGGGAACGCCCGGCCACGGCCCCGTGCGGCAGGCCCCATGCGAGGCTCGGTTTTTCGGTCCCTGCCTTTATCCATGCGGCGCCTTCCAGCCTTCTGCCGAAGGGCGCCGAGCCATGCGGCGGGGCCTCTCCTGGGCCAGTGACAGAGCGGATGCAGGAACTCAGTGTTCGCGCAGAAAGCGCGGATGGTGTGGCGCGGAAGGCCGCAATGCGGCGCCGCGGACGCTGCCGGGCAGCGGCAGGCCAGAGCGCACGGGAGCAGCGGCCCGGTACGGCAGGCCCCGTGCGAGGCTCGGTTTTTCGGTCCCTGCCTTTATCCATGCGGCGCCTTCCAGCCTTCTGCCGAAGGGCGCCGAGCCATGCGGCAGGGCTTCTCCCGGACCAGTGCCGGGGCGGAGGCAAGAACTCAGTGTTCGCGCAGAAAGCGCGGAAGGTGTGGCGCGGAAGGCCGCAATGCGGCGCCGCGGACGCTGCCGGGCGGCGGCAGGCCAGAGCGCACGGGCGCAGCGGCCCGGTACGGCAGGCCCCGTGCGAGGCTCGGATTTGGGGTCCCTTCCCCGATCCATGTCGCGCCATGCGGCAGGGCCTTTCCCGGGCCAGCGTCGTGGCGGGGGCAAGAACTCAGTGTTCGCGCAAAAAGCGCGGCAGGCGTCGCCCGGAAGGTCGCAATGCCGCGCCACGGACGCTGCCGGGCGGCGGCGCGGCGGCCGGGGCTGGAGGGCACTTCTTCCAGCGCGCGGGCGGCGGGCGCCACCTGCGCCGCGCCCGCATGGGCGAGGCCGGCGACGGTGGCCGGCGGCTCGAAGGCGATGGGCATGGCCACCAGCGGCACCCCCGCGGCGAGGGTGTCGAGCACCGTGTTCACGCCGCAATGGAGCGCCGCCGCCGCGTCGTGCGGGAGCACCCCGCCGGGCGGCGGATCCCCCATGCCGGCGCGGCGGTGGAGGAAGAAGCCGGATGCTCACGCGAAAGGTCGGCCAGGTGTTGCCGGAGAGCGTCGAGCCGACGAAGCCGTGTCAGCCCGCAGCCCGAAGTTCGGATTCCCGGCGCCTTTCCTCTATCCATGCCGCGCCGTCCCGGCCGCCTTCCGATGGGCATCGCATGGGACGCCCGGGCGGCGTGCCCCAACTCACTCGGCGCCGGGCGCCTTCTGGCGATGCAGGAAGATGGGGCGCGAGACCAGCAGCTTGTCGATGCGGCGGCCGTCCATGTCCACGATCTCGAAGCGCCAGCCGTAGGCGTCGAAGATCGCCCCCTCCTCCGGCAGCTCCTTGATGCGCGAGAGGGCGAAGCCGGCCACCGTGTGGAAGCCCTCGTCCACCGGCAGGTCCACGTTCAGCAGCTCCATCAGCTCGTCGATGGGCGTATCGCCGGCGACGAGGTAGGAGCCATCCTGCCGCTCCACGATATGGCGCTCGGCCTGGGTGTCCACCGGCACGGTGGAGGTGATGGCGTCCAGCAGGTCGTAGCCGGTGACCACGCCGACCATGTCGCCATACTCGTCCACCACGATGCCCATGGGCACTTCGGAGCCGCGCAGGATGCGCATGGCCTCCAGCGCGCCCACGTTCTCCACCAGGAACGGCGCCGGCTGCACGAAGTCGCGCGGGTCGGGGTTTTCGCCCTTCAGGTAGGCATCGAGCACGCGTTTCGCCTGGATGACGCCGATGGTCTCCTCCGGCGAGCCCTCGCAGGCGGGCAGGCGCGAATGAGGGGTTTCCAGAAGCTCGGCGCGCACGTCGTCCGGGCTCTTGGAGATGTCCACCCACTCCACGTCCGGCCGCGGGGTCATGATGGCGGTGACGGGACGGTCCGCGAGGCGCATCACGCCCGAGATCATCCGCCGCTCGGCGGGATCGATGACGCCAGCGGTCTCGGCCTCGGTGATGATGGCGCGGATCTCCTCGTCGGTGACGGCGGAATCGCGGTCGCCGCCCTCGCCCATCAGCCGCAGCACCAGGCGGGTGGAGGCATCGAGCAGCCACACCGCCGGCGCCGCCACCTTGGAGAGGCTCACCATCAGCGGCGCCACCATGCAGGCGAGGCGCTCGGGATTCTGCAGGGCGAGCCGCTTGGGGATCAGCTCGCCGATCACCAGCGAGACATAGGTGATGGCGGCCACCACCGCCGTATAGCCCACCGGCCCCGCGACGCCCGCCGGCATGCCGGCCTCGCGCAGCGCATCGCCGAGCTGGGAGCCGAGCGCCGCGCCCGAGAAGGCGCCGGCCACGATGCCGATGAGCGTGATGCCGATCTGCACCGTGGAGAGGAAGCGCCCCGGCTCCGCCCCCAGCATCAGCGCCGCGCGGGCGCCGGAGCGGCCGCGCTCGGCCATGGGCTTCAGCCGCGCCGGGCGCGAGGAGACAATGGACAATTCCGCCGCCGCGAGCACCGCATTCAGCAGCACCAGGGCGACCACGATGAGAATCTCAAGGAAAGGCATGGCGGGAAAATGGGGCTCCGTCAGTCTCTCCTTATCATCTTTAGCGTGTCATGACAGCTTCGGCGTGACATTCACGCATAGTGATACCGTCGCAGGGACGGGCTGTTCCAAAATCGGCAGATGTCGTCTATTGGGCGAAGGCGAATCAAGGCCGAGACATGTCGTTCAACACCTTCGGGCACCTCTTCCGCGTCACCACCTTCGGCGAAAGCCACGGGCCGGCCATCGGCTGCGTGGTGGACGGCTGCCCGCCCAACCTGCGCTTCACGGTAGAGGAGGTGCAGGCCGCCCTGGACCGGCGCCGGCCGGGCCAGTCCCGCTTCACCACCCAGCGGCGGGAACCGGACGCGGTGAAGGTGATCTCCGGCGCGCTGGACCATCCCCAGGGCGGGCTCGTCACCACCGGCACGCCCATCGCCCTCCTCATCGAGAACGTGGACCAGCGCTCGAAGGACTATGCCGACATCGCCGGCGCCTACCGGCCGGGCCACGCGGACTTCACCTACGACATCAAGTACGGCATCCGCGACCATCGCGGCGGCGGGCGCTCCTCGGCGCGCGAGACCGCCATGCGGGTGGCCGCCGGCGCCATCGCGGCCAAGGTGCTGCCAGGCGTCACGGTGCGCGGCGCGCTGGTGCAGATCGGCAACATCCCCATCGACCGTTCCCGCTGGGACTGGAACGAGGTGGGCAACAACCCCTTCTTCTGCCCCGACCCCGGCACCGTGCCCCTGTGGAGCGACTATCTCGACGCCATCCGCAAGAAGGGCTCCTCCGTGGGCGCGGTGGTGGAGGTGGTGGCGGAGGGCGTGCCCCCCGGCCTCGGCGCCCCGCTCTACGGCAAGCTCGACGCCGAGCTGGCGAGCGCCCTCATGGGCATCAACGCCGTGAAGGCGGTGGAGATCGGCGAGGGCTTCAACGCCGCCACCCTCACCGGCGAGGAGAATGCCGACGAGATGCGCCGCGGCAACGAGGGCCATCCGCAATTCCTCTCCAACCACGCCGGCGGCATCCTGGGCGGCATCTCCACCGGGGCGCCCATCGTGGCGCGGTTCGCGGTGAAGCCCACCTCCTCCATCCTCACGCCCCGCCACACGGTGGACCGCTACGGCGAGGAAACGGAGCTGTTCACCAAGGGCCGGCACGACCCCTGCGTGGGCATCCGCGCCGTGCCGGTGGGCGAGGCCATGGTGTGGTGCGTGCTGGCGGACCATCGCCTGCGCCATCGCGGGCAGGTGGGCGAGCCGCCCCTGTGGCCCTTCAACCGCTGACGGCAGCGGAAGCGCCGGCCCGCGCGCGGGCCGCATTGCGCTTCACCGTGACCATGATGGCGGCGTGCACCACCACCGCCACCGCGAGGCCGAACGCCTGCTGGGCCATGGTGCCCGGCACGGTCGCGATGCCCCACAGGCCGAACGGCACGAACAGCGCGGCCCCCGTCACGAGGCCGGGATTGTAGCCCTTCAGCGCCACTGCCATGCCGATGTGGCTGATGCCGTTGAGCAGGATCAGATAGACCGCCGCGAGCCCCCAGCCCGGCCCCAGCGCGGCCGCCGCATAGAGCGCCGCGAGATTGATGCCCCACACGCCGGGCAGGTTGACCCACAGCACATCGGCCACCGTGAGCGCCTCGACCCCGAACACGCGGGTGTTCACGAAGCTCCGGAAGCGGTCGCCCAGGTGCTCCTCCACCTGGTGGAGCATGTAGAGCGGGCCGGCGAGGTAGATGATGCGCTCTGGGCCGCCCGGCAGAACCGGCAGCACCAGCAGCAGCGCCCCGCACATGAACATCGCGCCGGTGACCCAATGAGCCGCGAGCCAGTCCTTCATCGTGCGCCCCCTTCCCCATCCGGAGAGTGACGCCGCCGGGCAGGGGCCGCAAGGGGCCACGCGGCGAACGGTAAATTTCACCCCCACCGAATTTCGGAAAATTTCATTGTCACTGAAATCGACACTGCTATGCTCGCCCCATGAAGCTCGCGGAATGGCTTTCGAGCACCGGCACGAAGCGCAGCGCGTTTGCGCGGCAGGTGGGGTTGTCCCCCGCCAGCGTCACCGCCTTGTGCAATGACGAGAGAGCCTGGATCTCCCGCGAGACGGCCGAGAGGATCGCAGAGGCCACCGGCCACGAGGTGACGCCCAACGATTTCCTCGGTCTTCCTCCGCTCAGTTTGCGAGGTTCCCCCGTGACCGACACCACCCAGTCCCGCGTCCAGGTCGCCATCGAGGCGTTCGCCCGTGGCGAGATCATCGTCGTCACCGATGACGACGACCGCGAGAACGAAGGCGACCTCATCCTCGCCGCCTCGCTGGCGACGCCGGAGAAGATGGCCTTCATCATCCGCAACACCTCGGGCATCGTGTGCGCCCCGCTGCCGCCCTCCGAGGCGAAGCGGCTGCGGCTCGACCCCATGGTCTCCAACAACGACGCCCCCCTCGGCACCGCCTTCACCATCTCCATCGACGTGAAGCACGGCACCACCACCGGCATTTCGGCGGAAGAGCGCACCAACACCGTGCGGGCGCTGGCCAACCCCAACATGGGCGCCGCGGATTTCGTGCGGCCGGGCCACGTGTTCCCGCTCATCGCCAAGGAGGGCGGCGTGCTCATGCGCTCCGGCCACACCGAGGCGGCGGTGGACCTGTGCCGCCTCGCCGGCCTGCCGCCGGTGGGCGTCATCTCCGAGCTGGTGAATGACGACGGCACCGTGAAGCGCGGCGCCCAGGTGAGCGAGTTCGCGGACACCCACAAGCTCACCCGCATCTCGGTGGCGGATCTCATTGCCTACCGTCAGGCGCGCGAGAAGCTGGTGACCCGCGCCGCCGAATTCCCGGTGCCCACCTGCGTCGGCGAGCTGCAGGGCTATTCCTACACCACCCCCTTCGACACGGTGAACCACCTCGCGCTGGTGAAAGGCCGCATCGGCGACGGCGAGAAGGTGCTGGTGCGCCTGCACCGGGCGGATCCCATCGGCGACGCCTTCGGCGGCGGCAAGTCCATCCAGAAGGCGCTGGAGCGCATCGAGGCGGAAGGCCGCGGCGTGCTGGTCTACCTGCGCGACGGTACCGCCGGCGTGCCGCCCTCGGCCCTCGGCGCCGGGGAGATGACCTCCAGCGAGGCCGAGCGCGACCGCCACTGGCGGGAGGTGGGCCTCGGCGCGCAGATCCTGCGCGATCTGGGCATCGTCTCCATCCGCCTCCTGGCCTCCAAGGCGCGCACCTATGTGGGCCTGGGCGGCTTCGGCATCGAGATCACGGACACCGAGACCCTCGACCAGTGACCGACGGGCTCCGCCGGCGCGCGCATGCCGCGCACGCCGGCGGCGTTCAACTGATTGTGACGGGCACGCGACAGCGCTTTCCCCACCTCTTTACAGCATCCATGCCCATTTGCGCCGTCCTCCCCCCTTAAGAAGAGGCGGCTAAGCTCTTTTGCCCCCGGCCGGAAGGTGCCAGCATCATCGCGACCACATGTCGCGGGCGCTGAGGACAGGGGAGCGGGAGATGATGGCGCGCAGGCTCTGGCACGGATCGTGGCTTTTCGCCCTCGCGCTGCTGGCGCCGGGCGCCCCGGCGACGGCGGGGAGCACGGGGACCCCGGTGGACCTCGAACTGGTCCTGGCGGTGGATGTCTCCTATTCCATGGACACTGAGGAGCAGGCGCTCCAGCGCGACGGCTATGCCGCGGCCGTCACCTCCCCTGAGTTCCTCGACGCCCTGCGGCTCGGCCCCCAGGGGCGCATCGCGGTGGCCTATGTGGAATGGGCCGGCGAGAGCGAGCAGCAGATGGTGGTGAGCTGGCGCGTCATCGACGGGCGCGAGAGCGCCCAGGCCTTCGCCGACACGCTGAAGGCGGCGCCCCTGCGGCGGGTCTACCGCACCTCCATCTCCGGCGCCCTGCTCTACAGCGCCGATCAGTTCGACCTCAACGGCTTCAAGGGCCTGCGCCGGGTCATCGACATTTCCGGCGACGGGGTGAACAACCAGGGGCCGCCGGTGCAGGTGGCGCGCGACGCGGTGCTGGAGCGCGGCATCACGGTGAACGGCCTGCCGCTGGTGATGAAGCGCGCAGAGACCTCCGCCATCGACGTGCCCGAGCTCGACGTCTACTACGAGGACTGCGTCATCGGCGGGCCGGGCGCGTTCGTGATCCCGGTGGAGCACATCGCGGAGTTCGCCCGCGCCATCAAGACGAAGCTGGTGCTGGAGGTAGCGGGCGTGGAGCCCTCCGCCGCGCCGGGCGGCGCGGTGCCGGCCTCCGCGCGCGCACCGCGCGTCTCCTGCACCATCGGCGAGAAGATGTGGCTCGACCACTGGTCGAACTGAGGCGCGGGTCTTCAGCCGGAACCAGCGCCAGGCGGAATGCCGCTCAAGCGCCGCGCGGGCCGGAACCTCTGCGTCAGGCCAGGGCGCTCTCCGCCCGCATCGGTGCGCGGCAATCGCTCTAAATTATTGAGATCACATATCTTCTTCCGCAAACCGGCATCTCCTTCCCGTGAAGATGCCTGAATGGCCTTAGGCATGAGGCGGGGCTCTTCAGGCCCCCTCCAGCAGCGGCACCCGGCGCAGGGCGGCGAGGTCGCGCGCGCCGCAGGCGAAGCAGGCCACGCGGAGCTGCTCGCGCATGGTGGCGAAATGCTCCACCACCGCCCCCGTCGAATCCACCGCCGCCGGCAGCACCGCCGCCGCCTGGCCCGCGAGGTCCGCGCCGAGGCGGATGGCCTTCGCCATGTCCACCCCGTGGCGCACCCCGCCCGAGGCGATGAGCGGCATATCCGGGCAGACTGCCCGAACCCGCCGCACCGCCTCGGCCGTGGGAATGCCCCAGTCGGCGAAGGCGGCGGCCACGGCGGACGCCCGCCCGCCGGCGCGCGCGCCTTCCACCAGGGCCCAGTTGGTGCCGCCCGCGCCCGCCACGTCCAAGGCAGCGATGCCCCGCTCCACCAGCGCCCGCGCCACCGGCGGCGAGAGGCCGAAGCCCACCTCCTTCACCACCACCGGCACCGGCAACCCGGCCGCAAGGCGCCCGAGAGCGTCGAGCACGCCGCGCCAGTCGCGGTCGCCCTCGGGCTGCACCGCCTCCTGGAGGGCGTTGAGGTGCACCACCAGGGCGTCCGCCCCCACCATCTCCACCGCGCGCAGGGCCTCCTCGCGCCCATAGCCGCGCGCGAACTGGGCGGCGCCGAGATTGGCAAGCAGAAACACGTCGGGCGCGCGGCGCCGCAGCTCTGGCCCCAGGCCCGCCGCCCCGCCACGCTCCAGCGCGATGCGCTGCGAGCCGATGCCGAGGGCGATGCCCAGTTCCTGCGCCGCCTCGGCCAGATGGATGTTGATGCGCTCCGCCCGCGCCGGGCCGCCCGTCATCGCCGAGATCAGCAGGGGGGCGGCGAGGCGCCGGCGGAGGAAGACGGTGGCGAGGTCCACCTCGTGGAGGGCCAGCTCCGGCAGGGCGCAATGCTCCAGCCGCACGGCATCGAAGCCGGGGTGGCGCCCGCTCGCGGCGCGGCCGGAGAGCACCACCTCGATATGGTCGCTCTTGCGCCGCCCGGCGTCCTCGGCCGGGGGCGCGGCGCGGTCGGTGGGAAAGGTCATGCGGACCTTGGGGCTCGATGTTGCGGCGCCTGACACGAACGGCCGCGCGCGTTCCGGCCGGAACGGCGATTCGCAGCGGACGCGTGGCGCGCGAGTTCACAGCGTGATCCAGCCGCCGCGCACATTCAAGGCCGCCTTCGCCGCGGCCGGCAGGCGATATGACACCATAATACCGTCAACCGGTGCAGGTTTCACATAACTGGGCGGCGATGGCGGCAGGCCGTCGCGCGCGCCTCTGGCTTCCGCCGGAAAGGGGTGGTCTAAAGTCGTTCGAGACAGTGCCGCCACGGGGGGAGCAATCCCCGGCCGGGGCACCACGGGCGGATGGTGATGACGCACAAGGCAGGCCTCGGCGCGGACGGCGCGCGCTCCCGCGCAGGCGAGGAGGGCGCGCCCGCGCGCGATGAGCCCGCCGGCCAGGAGACGTTCCCCAGCCAGGAGACGCTCCCCGGCCAGGAGGAGCCCACGGCACGGGACGCGCCGCGCCCGCCGTTGCAGGACCTTTCATACCTGCGCGCGGTGGTGGACCGGCGGCTCGGCCTGCTGGTGCCGCCACCCGCCATCCACCCGGCAGCACTGCACGCGGCCATGCGGCACATCCTGCTGGCGCCCGGCAAGCGGCTGCGCCCGCTGCTCGCCATGGCGGCCGCCCTGCAGCTCGACGCCTCCGAGCACGCGGTGCTCGATTTCGGCTGCGCACTGGAAATGATCCACGCCGCCTCGCTCATCATGGACGACCTGCCCTGCATGGACGACGCCGCCACGCGCCGCGCCCGGCCCGCCACCCATGTGCAGTTCGGGGAGGACGTGGCGCTGCTGGCAGCCATCGGCCTTTTGTCGCGGGCGTTCGGGGTGGCGGCGGATGCGCCGGGCGTGAACGCGGAGGCCCGGCTCGCGGCTGTCTCCACCCTCTCGCTGGCGGTGGGCTCGCTCGGCCTCAGCGGTGGCCAGCTCGATGACCTGCGCCCGGCCTCCGGCCGCCCGGTGACGGTGACGGAGGATGTGAACCGCCGCAAGACCGGCGTGCTGTTCTCCGCCGCCGCCGAGATCGCCGGGCGGGTCGCCGGGGCGGACGAGGCGCGCCGGGCCGATCTCGCCGCCTTCGCGGCCCACGTGGGCCGCGCCTACCAGATCCTCGACGACATCCTCGACGGCACCGCTTCCGGCGCGGCCCTGGGCAAGGACGTGGGCAAGGATGCCGGCCGGGCCACCGTGGTCGCCGCCCTCGGCGCGCCGGCCGCGCGCACCCTGCTGGCCGAGCATCTCGCCAGCGCCGCCGCCGCCTCCCGCCGCATCGGCCCCAACGACCACGGGCACGAGCCGCTGCGCCTGTTCCTCGCCGCCGCCTTCGGCGAGCTGGCACCGGCCGGCGCCTGAGACCGCCGGGAGCGCGCCATGACCCCCTCCCACCTGCGCCTCGTGCCGCCGCCCGAGCCGCCCCCGCCGGGCCCGCCCCGCGCCGCCGGGGATACGCCGCCGCTCGCCATCCGCGGGCTTAATGCCGGCTATGGCCGCGCCGCCGTCCTGCACGGCGTGGAGCTGACGGTGCCGGCGGGCTGCGTGAGCGTGCTCATGGGCCCCAACGGCGCCGGCAAGTCGACCCTGGTGCGCGCCATCTGCGGGCGGCTGCCGGCGCGGGCAGGCACGGTCTCCATCTGCGGCCTGCCGGCGGGCACCGCCGCCGCCCGCCGGCACATCGGCCTCGCCCCGCAGGACATCGCGCTCTACCGCGCCCTCACCATCGCCGAGAACCTCGCCCTGTTCGCGGAGCTGGCGGGCCTCGGGCTCGGCCCGGCCCGGGAGCGGGTGGCCGCCGTGCTGGCCCGCTCCGGCACCGCCGCCCGGCAGGACGAGCGCATCGACCGCCTTTCCGGCGGCTGGCAGCGGCGCGCCAACCTCGCCGCAGCCCTGATGGGCGCCCCGCGCCTGCTGCTGCTGGACGAGCCCACCACCGGGGTGGACGCCGCCGCTCGCGAGGACCTCGCCGCTTTGGTGCGCGACCTCGCGCGGGAGGGGCTCGCGGTGCTGCTCGTCACCCATGATTTCGAGTTCGCGGAGAAGGTGGCCGAGCGCGCCGCCGTGCTCGTGGGCGGGCGCATCGTGCTCGAAGGCGCGCTGGCCGATCTGGTGGCGCGGCGCTTCGCCCACCGCCGGGTGGTGGAGCTGTCCTTCGCCGCGCCGCCGCCGCCCCTGCGCCTGGGCGCGCTGGCGGCGCTCGGCCTCGCGGTGGAGGGCGACGGCGCGCGCGGCCTCATCTCCGATTCGCCCCGCGCGGTGGGCGAGCTGCTGGCCCGGCTGGAGGCGTTGGGCCTGCCGCCGCGCGCGCTCACCCTGAGGATGCCGGGCCTTGCCGCCCTCTATGCCGCCGTGACCGGCCCGGTGGCGTGATGGGCGCGGTGATGGGCGCCATGGCGCTGACCCTGCTGCGCGACCGCGGCGCCCTGGTGATGACCTTCCTGCTGCCGCCGCTGCTGTTCCTGCTGTTCGCGGCCATTTTCTCCGGCACCGGTGGCGAGGCGGGGGCACTGAAGGTGGCCGCCGCGCGCCTCACCGCGGCGCCCGCCGCCGGCACCTTCCTCGAAGCCCTCGCCGCCGTGCCCGACACCACCCTCGAGCTGATCCCCGGCGAGGACGCGGAAGCTCAGGTGGAGGCGCGGGTGCGGGACGGGCGCGCCGATGCCGGCCTGATCGTGCGGGACGACCCCTCCATCGCCACCCAGGCGGCGCCCCTCGTGGTGGTGGCCGATCCCGGACGGGCGGTGGCAGGGGCGCTGCTGGCGGCGCGCATCCAGGCCCTGCTCACCAATGCGCTGCCGGGCATGGCCCTTTCTCGCGTGGCGGGGCAGCTGCAGGTGCTGGTGGGCCCCTTCACCCCAGTGCAGGACGAGCGCCTGAAGGCCGCCATCGCCCACGCGCCCGAGCTGGTGGCGGCGGGCGGCGCAGAGCTGATGGCCCGCCGCGCGGTGGAAGGGAGCGGGCCGCAGCCGGCCGTGGCCTATTATGCCGGCGCCATCGCGCTGCTGTTCCTGCTGTTCGCGGCGGTGCAGGGCGCCGCCAGCCTGGTGGAGGAGCGCCGCTCCGGCGTGTTCGACCGCATCCTCATGAGCGAGGGCGGGGTGCGCGCTTTGGTGGCCGGCAAGTTCGCCTTCCTGGTGCTGCAGGGTCTCGCCCTCTCGGCGGTGCTGTTCGCGGTGGCTGAGCTCGCCTATGGGGTGGACGTGAGCGGCCATCTTCCGGGGTGGCTCGCGGTTTCGGCCGCCGCTTCCGCCGCCGCCGCCGGGGTGGCTCTGCCGCTGGCGGCCGCGAGCCGCACCCGCCAGCAGGCGCAGACCCTCTCCACCTTCGTGGTGCTGCTGCTCTCGGCGGTGGGCGGCTCCATGGCGCCGCGCTTCCTGATGCCGCCATGGCTGCAGCGGCTGGGCGATCTCACGCCCACCGCCTGGGGCATCGAGGCCTACCAGGATGTGCTGTGGCGCGGCGCGCCCATGGGAGCTCTGCTGCCGGCGCTGGGCGTGCTGCTCGCCACCGGCCTCGGCGGCGCCCTCATCACCTGGGTGCTGCTCGACCGCGCCGCGCGCATGGCGTGATGCCCCGAGACGATGCCCCGAGACGCTTTCAAGCGAAATGGAGGCCGGCTCGCGTGAAGAAAATGCGTCGATTCCCTGTTTTGGAACGGGCGCCGTGAGCCGAGTGAGCAGAAGCCGCCCTGACGCCAGTCGTCGGCGGATGCCGGAGGCGCGTTTCAGGCGAATGCCGCGCGGGCGCCGCCCGAAGCCGTGAGCGCGGCCGCGGATGGGCGGGTGATGCTGAGGCTCATGCGCACGGCTCAAGGACCTTCGGCATGATGTCATCGGCTCCCGGTCCTTGCCCGGCACCGGCCAAGCTTCGCTCAATTGCGATCCGGACTCGGCCAAAGGCCCTTCGGCGGCATTTTGACTTTCGCCATGGCGCCGCCACGCGCACGCGCCTAAATCTTGCCGATCCGAAGCCGAGGGGCGAAGCCCGCCGCCATGACCATCATCCGCGACCTGCTGATCGTGCTTCTCACCGTTGCGGCCATGGAAGGCATCGCCTGGTGGGCGCACAAATATGTCATGCATGGCTTCGGCTGGGGCTGGCACCGCTCCCACCACGAGCCGCGCACCGGCCTGTTCGAGCGCAACGACCTCTACGCCTTGTTCTTCGCGGCCATCGCCATCGTGCTCATCTACATCGGCCGGCATGGCGCGCCGGTGCTGTGGGTGGGCGTGGGCATGACCGCCTACGGCTTCCTCTACTTCGTCGCGCACGACGGCATCGCCCACCAGCGCTGGCCGTTTCGCTGGGTGCCGCGGCGCGGCTATCTCAAGCGCCTGGTGCAGGCGCACCGGCTTCACCATGCGGTGGAAGGCCGGGAAGGCTGCGTCTCCTTCGGCTTCCTCTATGCGCCGCCGGTGCCGGCCCTGAAGGCGAGGCTGAAGGCCCACCACGGCGGCAGCCTGAAGACGCCCGACATCGAATAGCGCGCGGCCCGCAGCGCGGGGGGCACAGCCTTTCCCGTTTGCGGGGGCTCAGGCAGGCGCCCGATGGCGCATAAGCGGCGCGCAATTCAGGCTGTGCGCACCCGTGCCGGGTTCCCGACGACTGTTGCGCCCGGCGCCACGTCTCGCGTCACCACGCTTCCCGCGCCGATCACTGCATCTTCCCCCACGGTCACACCGGGCAGAATGATGGCGCCACCGCCGATCCAGACATTGCGGCCGATGCGGACCGGTCGGCCCCATTCGATCCCGGCCGCACGCTCGGCGGGGTCCCGGGGGTGATCGGCAGTCATTATCTGCACGCCGGGGCCGATCTGCGCGCCGTCCGCGATCATCACCTGCACCACGTCCAGGATCACGCAGCCGAAATTGAGGAATACGCCGGCGCCCAGGTGAATGTTGTAGCCATAGTCGCAATGGAATGGCGGCCGGATCGTCGATCCCGTTCCGACCTGCGCCAGGCGCTCGCGCAGAAGCGCCTCCCGATCCGCCGGGGACACGGCGACGGCGCCGTTGAAGCGCTGCATCCACGCCGCCGCGGCCAGCTGATCCGCCACGATCTCGGGGTCGCCGGCATGATAGGGCTGGCCCGCCAGCATCTTCTGCTTTTCAGAACGCAGGCTCACAGTCGCTCCTCGGGTTGCATGGGAAGGGGGTGTGAACAGCAGGCCGCCCCCGGTCCGGAACGGGGGGCCGTCGATCGACTTTCGCTCGGCAGAGGGCGGGCGATGCTGACCGCGGCCCACTTGAACAGCCAAGACCGCACCTTGTGCGCGGCGCGGGATCTCGCCGCGGTTGGCCGGAGACGGCACGCAACAGACAGCGTCTCGACCGCCGCCGGCCAAACGACACCGTCCGGGCATCGCGTCCCGCGCGCCACTGCGCGGCGGGGATGGAGCACCACCGCCCGCGCCCACTGCTCCAGCCGCGTCCTGCCACGCGAGATGCAGGGGCGCGGAACCGCCAGATGAATGTCGCCATTGTCTCTCGCGACGGTAACGTCCTGATGATCGGCACCACCCGCCTTCACGCCCGTGGGCAGGCCCCGCCGACAGAAAGATTGCAGAGCACCGTCTTTCTCGATCAAACGGCCACCATGGGGTCGGGGCCCCATCGCGATCAATGCGCAAGAGCATCCGATCCAGCCCAGCCTCGCCGTCGGACAGGCCACATGGCTCCGAGATCGCCGGCATGTGGCCGGGTCGCATCGGCCCGCGCATGCATAGCCGGCGGGCAGCGCCTGTGCCGCCGACCGCATCCGCCGGTTGATCCGCGAGCGAGGTACGGCACCGGACATGTCGCATAAGAGCAACCGGCGCGGGCCGCGGCTTCAGCACGCGGCCTTTCGCGCGCGCAGCCAGATGGCGCACGTCTTCGCGGAACTGGAGCGCTTCCGCGGCGTCGCCAGCGGCGGCGACACGCGCGGGACCATCCCCGCTTGCTCCAGAGCGCCGCCATGCGCCTGCGGCTCCGGGCCTGTGGCGCGATGCGGCGCCGAGCCGCGAAGGCGGCGGGAGCCCGCCGGTCTTTGGAAGACGAACTCTTCTAGCCAGCAGCAGCCGGCATGCGGCCGCCATCCGACCCGGAGCAAAGGCGCCCTTGGCGGCCGCACCCCGACCGGCAAAGGGGCAGCCGCGGCCCTTCCGAAAATGCGCACCGCCCGGAACCACGGGGTTCCGGGCGGTGACAGGATCACTCGCCGAACAGCTTGCGCTGCCACCAGCCGGAGCGCGGCTTGGCCGGCGGCTCGGCGGGGGTTTCGACGGACGGCGCGGCGGCAGGCTGCTCCGTTGCCTCGGGCGCCGCCGTGGCTTCCGGAGCGGGCTCAGCCTCCTGCTCCGCGGCAGGCGCTTCCACCACCGGTTCGGCCACGGGCTCCGCGGGTGGCACCGCTTCGGCCACCACCGGGGCGGCTTCCTCCGCCTCCGCCTGCATCACCGGCGCCTTCTCGCGCACCGTCGAACGGCGGCGGCGCGGGGCACGCTCCGTCTCGGCGGCCGGGGCAGGAGCGGGCTCCGGAGCCGGCTCGGCCACGGTCGCCTTGGCAGCAGGCTCGCGCGCGGGCTCGGCCTCGACAGGGACGTCCCCAACGGGAGCCACCTCGGCAGGGGTGGCCTCGGCCGAAGCGGCAGCGACTTCCTCGTCGCCGTTCTCCTCCGCCGCGTCCTCATCGCCCTCACGCTCGCGGCGGTTGCGACGGCCACCGCGGCGGCCACGGCGGCGGCGACGGCGGTCGGCCGCCTCGTCATCTCCGCTCTCATCGTCGCCGCGCTCTTCTTCGGAGCCGGCCTCTTCCTCGCCCTCAGCCTCATCGGCGGAGGCCTCTTCTTCATCCTCGCCCTCGGCGCCCGGCTCGCGGCCGTCCTCGCGCTCACCGGGCCGACGACGACGGCGGCGACGGCGGCGGCGGCGGTTGTTCTCGTCGGACTTCTCGGCGGAATCGCCCTCGGCATCCGCCTCGACGGCCTCCTCGATCTCTTCCTCTTCCTCCTCGATGAAGGCCTCATCGGGGGCGATCGAATCGGGGTGCACCACCGGCGCGGCGCGCGGCGCGGGCGCCGGCGGCACGGCCAGATCGCCCTTGTCGATCAGGAAGGGCTGGTGGCCGGTCACCGTCTCGTCGGCGGCGACGATGAGCGTGACATGGAAACGCTCCTCCAGGTCGCGCAGGTGGGCGCGCTTCTGGTTCAGCACATAGAGCGCCACCTCCGCCCGCGTGCGGGCGATGAGATTGTGCGAAGCGGCCCGCAGGAGCTGTTCCTCCAGCGCGCGCAGGAGCTGGAGCGCGACGGAGGCCGCCGAGCGCACATGGCCGGTGCCGCCGCAGTGGGGGCACACCTCGATGGAGCTTTCCAGCACGCCGGTGCGGATCCGCTGGCGCGACATTTCCAGCAGGCCGAAATGGGAGATGCGGCCGATCTGGATGCGCGCCCGATCGTTCTTCAGGCAGTCCTTGAGCTTGCGCTCCACCGCCCGGTTGTTGCGCTTCTCCTCCATGTCGATGAAGTCGACGACGATCAGGCCCGCGAGGTCGCGCAGCCGGAGCTGGCGCGCGATCTCCTCGGCGGCCTCCACGTTCGTCTTGAGCGCGGTGTCCTCGATATGGTGCTCGCGGGTGGCGCGGCCCGAGTTCACGTCGATGGAGACGAGGGCTTCCGTCGGGTTGATGACGATGTAGCCGCCGCTCTTGAGCTGCACCACGGGGGAGAACATGGCGTCGAGCTGCGCCTCCACCCCGTAGCGGGCGAAGATGGGCTGCGGCTCGCGATAGGGCTGGACCAGCTTGGCATGGCTCGGCATGAGCATGCGCATGAAGTCCTTGGCCTCGGTGTAGCCGTCCTCGCCGGCCACCAGGACTTCGTCGATGTCCTTGTTGTAGAGGTCGCGGATGGCGCGCTTGATGAGCGAGCCCTCCTCATAGACGAGGCTCGGCGCGGCCGAGGACAATGTGAGCTCGCGCACCGTCTCCCACAGGCGCAGGAGGTATTCGAAGTCGCGCTTGATCTCGGTCTTGGTGCGATTGGCGCCGGCGGTGCGCAGGATGATGCCCATCCCCTCCGGCACCTCCAGGTCCTGCACCACTTCCTTCAGGCGCTTGCGGTCCACGGCATTGGTGATCTTGCGGGAGATGCCGCCGCCACGGGCGGTGTTGG